>JAAFJT010000084.1 GCA_013298955.1 Chitinophagales bacterium | reverse complement strand
AACGTGCGTCAAGTTTCAAACTTGACGCACGTTTATACTCGAATTGATTTACAAATCATTCAAAAAATGTATATTAATCAAATCGTTCAAGGAATTAACAGTAATTATTTTCGCCGTTTCCACTGTCGATTCATCATTTTCAGAATCAAATAACCCAATTGACTATGCCCATTTTTGGAATTGGTCAGCACGATAACACCTGTTTTCGTATTTCTGACAAATGCCATAAACATCGCATTGCCATTGGAATAGCCTGTGGTCACCACGATTTCAGTGCGTTTATTTTCGCGTTTGAGATGCCAACCTATTGCCATATGCGTTTCTTTATCGATTTTGGTTGGGATACTTTGTTGCTGCATTTTAGCAAAACGAGTTGCTAAATCATTATTTTCTAATCCAATATGTATTTTTAAAAATTTTAATAAATCCTCCATACTCGTATGAGATGTTAGTGCAGGAGTCATACAGTTACAAGCGGGTGGGGTGACTTTTTTTTGTGCCAAATTATAACCCGCAATTTCCAAGATTTTATCGCCTTCTGGCATATAGACATTTGTATGCGCCATTTTTGCTATATCAAACAAATTATGTTTTAAAATCATTGCCCAATCTGCTTGTGATTCAGTGTTGCTTGCAGGGTGATTCTTAAAAATTTCACGGAGCAATATGCCGAGTAAACCATAATTTAAATTGGAATGTTGATATTGATTGATTTGTAAATGATTGGTATCCAATGTTTTTAAATCATTGATAAAGGTTTCACAATCATATTCCAAATAAGGTTGCGATACATCTTTCTCTATCAAGCCAAACGCAGGAGGCAATTTGGGTAACCCACTCGTATGCTGCACCAATTGTTGAACCGTGATTTTATTGCCTGCACCAAATTGTTGATTGGAATTTAAATACGTGTTAACTGGATTTGTTGGAATCAACAACCCTTTTTCCACTGCAATTTGATATAAACTGGCTACAAAAATTTGACTCGCACTGCCTAACGCAAATAAATGTTGCGGATTCGGCGGATTCGGCAACGTTCTATCAGCCCGCCCAAAGCCAAACGTCCAAGTCGAATCGCCATCTATCATGCCGACGATAAATCCTGCCCGTTTAGAAGTGTCCGCATTTAAATCATGCGCCAAAATCATTTCGATTTGACTTTTCAATTTTTTGGCTGTTGGAGAAGTGAATGTTTGTGCTAAAATATTTGTATTCAAACAAATATAAATAATTAAAAAATAATTATATTTTGAAATCATTTTTGGAATGGTTGGTTAAAACAGCGTGATGGAATGTTATCAAAAACGGGCATTGCTGTATTTTAGTGCTTTGCAACAAAAATAGGCGTTTCGACAAAAAATTTATTTTTTTATAACAAAAAATTTCCGTTATATTTGTTGTGAAATTGAACCGTGTAACGGGACATCTCAAAAACCAATTTAATTTTGGCGGCAACACCGATGGTTTTGCCGCCTTCTTTTATGAGCTTATGTTACGCAAGCCTTTTTTGGAGGCAAATATAATTTCGTTTTTCGAGCGAATATGTTTCGGAAACCTTCAAGGTTTCCGAAACATACGCTCTTATCCCTACCCGATGCAAAGTATACAACTACGATTTAGATTTGGCTCTCTTTGACCAGATTTTTGAATTTTTGAATGGTTTGGGTTGGGTTTTTCGTTCCGAAAACGCTGCTTCCTGCTACTAATACATTCGCACCTGCTTGTAACAAGGCTTCTGCATTGTGTAAACCGACTCCGCCATCAATTTCAATAAGGACATTATCCAAATTCCGTTCTTCCAACATCGCCCGCAAAGCACGCACTTTGGGAATGGTTTGGTAAATAAATTTTTGACCGCCAAAACCGGGATTGACGCTCATCAAACAAACCAAATCAAGGTTTTCTAAAACGTCTTCCAAAACGCGTACAGGCGTATGCGGATTGAGCGCGACCCCTGCTTTGGCACCCGTTGCGCGAATTTGTTGCAACGTCCGATGCAAATGTGGACAGGCTTCGTAATGTACTGTAATCACATCCGCACCCGCAGCCCGAAACGCTTCAATGTATTTTTCGGGTTCGACTATCATCAAATGAACATCTAACGGCTTGGTCGCTAATTTTTTCATAGCTTCGATGATGAACATCCCAAAAGAGATATTCGGCACAAATCGACCATCCATCACGTCAACGTGAAACCAATCGGCTTCACTTTGGTTGACCATCGCAAAATCGGCTGCCAAATGTGCAAAATTGGCTGCCAGTACAGAAGGCGCGAGCAGATAAGGTTTCATAAAATTGTCGGGTGTAGAGGTCTAAACTCTACTTTTTTTGAATGAAAATTTGGGTTAAACTTTTGTTAAAAATTAATAAAAATATTAATTATAAAAATATATAAAAACTTGATTATTAAATTATTACAATAAAAAGAGTCCAATTGCGTTTTAAAGAGGCAATGACTTTTGATTAAAATTTCGTCAAAAGACAGACTAAAAACTGTGAGAAAGCGTAAAAATTGTACTTTTGAAACGTTTTTCAACTATCACCTTCGTTTTTTTTTAAAAAAAACTTCCAATCGGATTCAATACCATGATAAAAAAGATGATTTTTGCAGCGGCAATCGCTGCCAGCGCAACCACCACCATCGATGCTCAAAAAATAGCGATTGTGGATATTACTCAAATCTTGCAGGCGCAACCTGATTACAAAAAAGCGCAGGAAGAATTGGATAAAATTGCCCAACAATGGCGGCAAGAAATCGCGCAGCAACAGGATGTTGTCAAAGGCATGTTCGCTAAATTGCGTGCCGAAGCACCTCTTTTGACCAAAGAAGCGGCGCACAAACGGGAAGATGAAATTGAAACCAAAGAGAAAGGGATTCGCGATATGCAGCGCGAAAAGTTCGGACCAGAAGGCGCGTTGTTTAAAAAACGCCAAGAATTGGTCAAACCGATGCAAGACCGTGTGTATGGTGCCATCGAAAAATTTGCGGCAGATAGGGGTTTTGATTTAATTTTGGATAAAGGTGGCTCGGCAGGTATTATCTTTGCGTCGCCGTCTTTCGATAAGACGCAGCTGATTTTGGATATGTTGAAAAGATAAAGGTACAGCTAATCGTCCCAGATGCGGACATTATTATAATAACCAATTTTTAACTGTTTAATTTTTTTAATTTTTTTGAATGAAAAATACGGTAAAATCACTGTTTTTAACGGTAACATTGGCAGTCAGCGCGGCTGTCACTGCGCAAGCGCAAACCAAAATCGGCTATATGAATGCGAATTTGGTCTTGGCAGACATGACAGAGATGAAAGCAGCCGATTCTGAATTAGGCGCGATGTCTTCCCAATTGCAAAAACAAGATTCGTTAAAAGTGATGGATTTCCAAAGAAAATACCAAGAATTAGCGAAAAAAGAACAAGAAGGGACGCTTTCTCCAAAGCAATTGCAAGATGAATCACAACGTTTGGAAGCTGAAAAGGCTGAAATTACGAAATTCGAGCAGGAAATGACGAAGCGTTTACAAGACAAACGGGCGCAATTGTATCAACCCATTTACGACCGTGTGAATAAGGCGATTTCCGAAGTGGCGAAAGAAAAAGGCTATGCTTACGTGATTGATGCGACCGCAGGTTCGATTCTTTATGCAGATGATGCGAATGATTTAAGCGTTGCAGTGCGGGCGAAAATGGGTTTGCCTCCTTTGGTGAAAAAGTAAGTGGTTGAAATAAAGCATCGACCAAACGTTCTATCTGCTAAAAAGTTGATTTTCAAGGTAGTATAACGTTTGGAGGGTTTTAAACCCTCCAAACGTTGTTGTCGGTTATTAAAAATGAGTTCTTGAACAAAAAGTTCACAAGTATGCGTACCTGTGAACTTTTTACTTTTATGAAAATTTATATATAAATTTCCACTTATTATATTAATAAAAATTTATATTTTAAGCCTTTAAAACGAACAAATCATTGGTTTTTACCATTTCAATACCTATATTTGCATTCCATTCCAAAAACCTACAACGGTCTTAACACCGATTTATCGGTTATCATAGTCGTAATGACCATGATTAACCCTATTTTTTATATACAAACAAACCACGTATTCACCATGAGAGTAATTATTTTCATCCTTTTCGGCAGCCTATTGTTGACGAGTTGCTGGCGCAAAGATGAGATTGCCAATCCAATGTTGCGCATTAAAATCAAGACGGATGCCGAATTAGAGCGATTGGACAGCAAAGGGCAAGTTGCTACCGTCAAAACAGGCAATGCGGCTCAAACACCGTTGGTTAAAACCATTAGTCCCGGTTATATTGAATTTTCGCAAGAGGCGAAAACACCTCTTGGCAAAGGCTTTATCGCCTATCAAGCCGACCAGACCAGAGCAGGCGGGGAAGCTGCTTTTGATTTTTCAAAATGTCAATTGATGAAAGATGGAGAGGTGTTTTTGACAATTCCCTTAAAAGAGTTGCCAAAAGGTACGTATCAATGGGTGCGCGCTTCGATGGCGTATCAAAATGCTGATTTGATTTTTAATTTGATTAATGTGCCGAATCTGGGCGAATTGCCTGATGAACGCGGTACGTTATCCGTTTTTACGGGATTCAATACATTCATCTCGAAACATAAAATTCGGGAAAAGGAAGAAACGCTGAATGCCAATAAAAAATTTGGGTATTGGGCATTTGAAACGGCTTTGGATAGAGGATTTGTGCAACATAATACCATTAAAAATGGGCAAGCAGTTGGGACATCCAGTGTGAATCCGAATTATACGGTTGCGCCTGTGCCGATTGGTTCTGGGATTGTGACGGGTCGTTTTGAAACGCCTTTGATTGTGACTGGTTCAGAATTGCAAGATGTGACGGTTACCTTGTCGCTTTCGACGAATCAATCCTTTGAATGGGTGGATACGCATAAAAATGGCAAATGGGATTTAGATGTACAAAACTTTATTGCAGAACCTGTTATAGATGCAGGTTTTCGTAATTTGAAAGCAACGATTGGAAATCAATAAATGATGTGTTGTAAAACAAATGTGCCGCAATTTTTGAAATAGGATGTTTATGATTGGAAGGATTTTAAGGATATACTCAACAGAAAATGGTTTTGGGATAAAAAAGCTGCACGGTAGCCTATTTTTATCCCAAAACTACTTTCCGTTGAGTATATCCTTAAAATCATAAACATCCTATTTCAAAAACGTTCCAAAGCGGGCACACTGCGTTGTAATTTAAATAATTGTAAATCAATGATTTATCGATTATCGCATTACGGTAACGTCTCCTTGTTTTATTTCCACTTCGCCATCCAAATATTCAATTTCTGCCATATAAATGTAAACGCCTGGATTGACTAACTTGCCATTGAACGCCCCGTCCCAACCATGTGCTGGGTCATCAGGCATAAAATTGTTGTCGCTAAACATCCGATTGCCCCATCTATCGAAAATTTGGAACGTTTTAACTTTTCTCACACCCTTTCCTGCCAGAATCGTGAATATATCATTGTATCCGTCATTATTGGGAGAGAAAATATTTGGAAAATAAACAGGGCGTTCTCGGTCAACGCCGACATGTAACCGCGCTGTCACTTGACAACCTCTTGCATCCGTTACCAATACTTGATAAGTCGTTTGACGCACTGGTTTTACAATGACACTATCACAAGCGGTTCGTCGGCGACAAGCGGAGTCAATATTATTCGACCATAAAATGCTCGCAACCCGATTGCCTGCATCTAAACCAGCTCGTACCACGATTAATAAACTATCGCCCAATCGTAAAGTTGTATCGTTTCCAATCCGAACATTCATTTGTGGATATTGAACCAAACTCACAGTCGTATCATATTCACAACCACCGCCGTCTTGTACGCGAATTCGATAACTATTGGCACATAAATTCTTCAAAGAATCGGCAGATGTAAATACATTGCCATCCAACGAATATAAATAAGGCGCAATCCCGCCCCGAACACTTAAAATCCGAATACTTCCATCGCATTCTCCATAACAGCGCGGTGGATTGAGGCGCAAATTAAAGGCATTTGGACGATTATTATTTCGGAAAACGCGGGCGGTGTCGGTTGCCACACAACCATTTGAAGTGGTTGTGACCCGCAAAACATATAAACCTGACTCATTCACAATTGGCGTTAAACCATTCGCACCCGAAAGGATGTTGCCATTCGCAGTCACCCATTGATAAGTTGTACCAGTCGATAAGGTAGAACCGCGACCTGATAACGCAACTGTCAAGTTGATACAATTTAACGTATCTGCAATGCCCGTTTTCGCAATCGGGCGGATTACATTGCGTTTTAACGTTATAGAAGTCGAATCCACACAGGAATTGGCAGAATCTCGAATGATTAACCAATATTTACCTGCACTGTCAACCGTTGGCGTAAGTGTATTGGTACCTGTTTTAAAATGCCCACTTCGGATGCTTGGATCCACTCGCCATGCAAATCGGTAACGACTTCCTGATGCAGAATTAGACGCATTTAAAGTCACAAATGTATCTCGACAAGAAAGGTCTGGTGCAGACGCTATTTGAACAAATGGTTTGGTTCGACTCCCTTGAACGGTAATCGTATCAGAGGAACTACAACCATTGCCAATTTTCGTAACTTGTAGGGTATAAACACCCGGTTCTCTCACGATTGTAAGCGGACTGGTGCTAAACGAATTAGCCGTATTCGACCATAAATAATCTAATTGTCCAACGGGCGTAGAACTCGAAGCATTTAAAACGACCGAATCAACCGAACAATTCAAGATAGGTAAATTGCGTCGAATCACGACATTGGGCGTACTGGTATCTATTTTAATAATTGCCGAATCCGTTGTAACACAATTACTGAGCGTATCAATCGCTTGTATAATATAGGTTCCGGGTTGTCCTGTAAATAAAGTCCCAATATTGCCTCCTAACGGACCATTCCATTGATAAACGACATTCGGTTCATTATTCGCTGCACTGCCCAGCGTAAGTTGACGATTCGTACATGTAATCGAATCATCCGCGCCTGCACTGGCAAAAGGAGCGCGTAAAAGATTGACCACCACAAAAGCCGTATCATTGCCACAAGGTGCTGTACCCGAAACCACATACGCAAACCGATAAGCCCCAGAAAGTTGTAAACGCGTCCTAAATGTAGCGGCTGCTGCCGCAAATGCACCGCCTGTGGAGCGAATGGTCGAAACTTCCACCCATCTGCCACCTGTTTGTTGTGCTGCAAGGCGCGTCGTAAGCGTAATCGTGCTATCTAAATTGCCACAAATATTCAAGGGCGGCGCGGGAATCCCTGCAATGGCTCTTGGGCGCACCGTTACCCGTACCGTTCCAGAAGCGGTATTGCTACAACCATTAGAATCTCGGATGGCGATTAAAGTATAAGTGGTTGCAACGCTTGGAGCCACTCGTACGGTCGAACCCGTCCGCACATTGGTCAAAGTAGAATCCCGTGTTCCATCATTATAAACAATGATAAAAGGCGGTTTCCCAACCAACGTAAGGACTAAATTAAGACTATCATTTTGGCAAACAGTGGTTGCACCAGTCCCCCAAGTGACGGTTGCAGTTGCATTGAATTTGACAGGAACGCTTTGGCTCGCGCTGAAACAAGGGTCACTCAATGCGACATGATTCAAACTATCATTCCCTGCAATCGCAGCAATAAAATAGGTAACACCCAATTGTAAAGGGGGTTGAAAACTAAATGTAGGTGTTGTACTGCGCTTGATAATGCCTGTACGCGGGTCTCCTGTATGTAAAACGTATTCAATCGTATCATTCGCATCCAAAAACAAGTTTGAATTGGCTTGATAACCCAAATAATTTGCCGTAATCGGACTATTCTGACAAGCCTCTAAGGGCGTAATATCCATATTACCTGCATCTGTAAGACAATTGTTACAATTTCGGACTCCTGTTACCGCAGGTGCTGCACATCCATTCGCATCTTTCACTGAAAAATTAAAACGACCAATGGATTGCGCGCTGGAAAGGAAATTATTGCCATCTACGCCTCCAGCCGATGTTGCCGTATTACCCAGAAAAACACTGTATGGCGGAATCCCACCCGTTATTGGGAATTTAACGAAAAAACGAGCATTATCGGGGCTACAACTATCCCGCAATTGGGCTAATAACACCGTAGGCGCATTACTAAACGCAATTTTAATCGTATCTTTTTTAGAACAATTACCATTCGTTTCCGTCCAAATAAATTGATAAGTGCCTGATGCTGTAACGGTTACGCTTGTATTAGGCGCGTTAGGGCTTGCGTAATTGACCGCAGTGGGAGCTTGTGGGAAATGAGTCCAAGTACCCGAACCCGATGCTGATACTGCGGACAAATTATAAGACAACGTACAAACCGATGTATCGCGCCCTGCATTTAAATTATTAAAATTAGCAACTGCTACATTCAGCGTTCTCGCAGCACTCGCCCCACAATTATTGTGTGCCGTCACCCCCAGTGCGCCGCCTGATGAATTGCCCCAATTGATGTAAACATTAGCCGTACCTTGACCAGAAACAATGGACGCACCTGCTGGAACGCTCCATGTGTAAAACGCCGCACCAGCAACAATACTTACTTCGTAGGGCATATTGCTTAGATTGGCGCAAGGAGTCGTATTGCCCAAAATTTGTGCTGGAATATTTGGAATCGTTCCCAATGAAATGGCACGAGTCGCAGGAATTGCGCTATTGCCACAACCATTGACACCTGCCACAGTGATATTACCTGCCATATTGCCCATGAGGAAGGTAATGCCCGCACTATCAGCCCGCCCAATTGGATTAGAACCCGAAGGCAGGGTCCAAACATAACTCGCAACACCCGGTATCGGCGCAATAGAGGCTTGAACCACATCATTTTGACAAGCGGTGTTCGGTGCAAAAATCGCTGCGGGATTCGCAGGTACATTGCCAGAACCTGAAATGACAATCCTTAATGTATCATAAAAAACCTTATATTTTCCAAAAGCGGTTACGGAATCGCGCACAATCGCTTGATACGTACCTGCATTAGAAGTATTGATTATATTAGAACTACTCAATACGGATGGATTCCCTTGCAAATACCACTTATACGAAATATCGTGTAAAACACCTCCACAAGCACCTGATGCCGAAGCGGTTATCGTCGTATTTGGTGATGCACACGTAATATTGGTGTTGGTAGCAGAAATTCCAGTCGTTAATTCAGCATTGTGGAGCGAAAAACGCACTGTACTGTCACAACCATATTGAGACGCACCGACTAAGGTGTGTGCCAACGTTTGCGTTACACAATTGCCTGCGGTCACACTATAAGGTGTATTGCCCACTTGAATCGGCTGATTGGGACGTGCAAAAAACTGTTGTGGTGCGGAAGCAGCAGCAGCACGCCGATTGATATAAATTGTAACAATACTATCACATCCCGAAGTTGCTCTCCAAGTATAATTGACCGAATCCAATGCGGGTGTCCCGCCATTGTAATCAATGGTAATCGTAGGCGACGGATTGGCAGAATTTATATTGGAAGCATTGCCATACGTGACCGCAGGCGTGTTGGGACAAAAAGTGTAAACAGGATTTACCCCCGAAAACGAATTACCAATCGTCGTCGTTTTGCAAATTTGCGCCCCAGTGCCACATTCACTTTCGTAGCGCACACAAACTCGAACATTCCCACTTGCAGGCATGTTTGGCACGACGTAAAAAGAATCGGTCGAAACACCACCACCAGCAATGCCATTGATAGTGACAGACCAATTATAGACGCTCCCATAAGGATTGCGCGGCACACTGTACCGAATATTACGCGCATTGGAACATACCGTTGTCGAGCCAATCAAGGTCGTGGGTGCAGGATAATTCAAATTTTGTTGTTGAATTGTCGTGCCTTCCAAAACGTCAACCGTGTAAGCACAAGGTGCGCCCCCGAATCCATCGACCAACAAATAGTAATACGTATTGGGAGTCAATGCCGTTGCCCGCAATTCGGTCACGGTATTGCCCTGTGTGCCTCCGAAATTGGAAACCAATTGGAAAGCAGCTGCATTATTACAATCAGTCGTTGAAAAAAGCCCTGCTTGAACCCCTTCTGTACAACCTGTCGCGGTTAACCGTAAGATTAACCGCGCACTTTGTGCTTGGATTTTCAGCCATTGCGGGCTTTCGACGGTTCCGACAAAACCATTCGGTACTAAATAGCTCTGATTCACTTGCGGAATCGGAACGCGACTACAAAACGCTTCTAAACTGGCTGTGCCACAAATCAACGGCGCGGTACAGGGATTATCAGTCGGTGTCGGGGTGTCGCACTGCGCATGCAGCGTGTTCGCGTAAACGGCGACGAACAGGAGGGGCAACAGCCTCCAATTGGGCAATATTTTTTTCATACCGTGTGTTGTCAGAGTTTTCGATAGCACAAGTTCTAATAAAACGTTGCGGTTCTGAAAACATTGGACGTTTTATTTCAACAAAAGGAAGACACTTTTGGACAACAAACGTTCTTTAAACAGATTTATTTTTAGTAGAAGGCAAGGGTTTTAAAAATGAAATTTTATAATATTTAAATCATTGATTATCAATTAAAAGATTTATTAAAACAAAAGGCATTTCTTGGATAGAAACGCCCCTTGCCGAGCTAACTCTGACGGGATATAAATATTTTCAAACTCAAAACTCAAAAAAGATATCGCAAAGTTGCAACATTGTATAGAGAAAATGAATAACCTATTTGCGTTATTTTAACTTAGAAGGCTAAAAAAAGCGGCTAACTGTGTTTGAAGACGAGTTAGCCGTTTTCGACTTTTGCAAGTCGAAAATTGTCACAGATGTGTAAGTTTGTTGTTTTGCTCCTAATATCAATTGAAGTAAGGATTACCCGAATGTTTGCTATTCCCAAAACTGTTGAATAGAAATCTATAAAAGTTCGTGGGATTTTAAAAATTGTTTGCTTTTTGTCTTAACAATGATACAAAGTTACAGGCAAAAAAAAATTATAACAATACCCCGTTATCGGTATTTTAAAATCTATTTTTTTTACTATTTATAAGGCTCTAAAAACATTTTAAAAGTTTGAAAATAAATATTTTATAAATATAAATATTTTACAATGTAATTTCAGTAAAATGCTTATAACAAAATAAATACGTATTGTATTTATTACACATTTCATTTTAAGACTAAAATTGGGTAAAAGTTGTTAAAAAAGAAATATAATTTTATTGAGTTTAAAAAAAAAAAATATTAAAGGGAATTTTCAATATTCGCTTTTAATATGAACAACTATTGGGTAAAAATGTTATTTTTGCGATAGTTCTACATAAAATGTTTTAACAATTATTCATCAAACAACGAATCCTTGCATCTTTGGAAATGTTGAATTTAATCTTATTCGGACCGCCGGGTTCTGGCAAAGGCACTCAAGCGGAAAAATTGGTTGCAAAATACAGATTGTTGCACATTTCTACGGGCGATTTATTTCGTTACGAGATGAGTCACAATACGGAATTGGGTTTGCTGGCAAAAAGCTACATTGCCAAAGGCGAATTAGTGCCTGATGCTGTGACGATTGGCATGTTGCGCAAGCGGGTGGAAGCAAATCCCGATGTGAAAGGCTATATTTTCGATGGTTTCCCGCGCACTGTGCCACAAGCGGAAGCCCTTGATAAATTATTGGTTGAAAAACATCAAACTATTTCGGCATTGGTCGAGTTGACGGTCGATGAAGACGAAATCGTCAAACGCATCTTGCTACGAGGTAAAAATTCGGGTCGCTCCGATGACAATGACGAGAGCATTGTGCGCAAACGCATTCAAGTCTATCGCAAAGAGACGACTCCTGTGGCAGATTATTATGGACAATTTGGGAAATCATTGACGGTAGAAGGCATTGGCTCTATTGAGGGGATTTTCAAAAAATTGTGCAAAACCATTGATAATCATGTAGGTAGAAAAGCGTAAAATCATATATTTGAATCCAAAAGGATAATAACAATGGTCATTGAGAACAAGTGTTCTCAATGACCATTATGCTGCAAATAGTTCATTGGGTTGATAGCCAAACTTAAATTTAAACTTAAAATGCTATTGACCTCTTTTGCTGAGTTCATAAGTTATTCTGCCCGACCTATCCTAAGTTGTAATCGACTCTTGAAACCCATTTTGTCAAAATGTCCTTCCAAAAGTGACATGATGGGTCAAATTCGGTCATTTTGAACCCGAATTTCAACCCAAATCGGAAAAAATGGCAGTCTTTGGGCGCATTGGCAAAGGAATTGATACACCGACTCTTGTTTTAGAGAAGCAACGTTGCTATAAGAGATAACGCCATTCAAAACGGAATTATCTTGTTTAGTCGAGCGATATGCTTACTTCATCTTAAAATACCTATAATCAAAATTAGAGCTATGAAGCCGATAAATGACAGAGTTGTCGTCAAGCCTGCTCCAGCAGAAGAAAGAACCAAGGGAGGCATCATCATCCCCGATACTGCCAAAGAAAAACCACAACGCGGCGAAGTCATCGCGGTGGGACCTGGCAAGGAAGGCAATAAAATGAATGTCAAAAAAGGAGACATGGTACTTTATGGAAAGTACGCAGGTCAGGAATTGCATCATAACGGCGAAGATTTGCTGATTATGAGAGAAGATGACATTTTGGTCGTGCTTTAAGCGCGATTGCCAATTGTTTTCAAACGTTTATTTAAAAAAATCTAAATCTGTTCAATAATTATGGCAGCGAAAGAAATTAGTTTCAACTCCGACGCGAGAGATAAATTAAAAAGCGGTATTGACGCGTTGGCGGATGCCGTCAAAGTTACTTTGGGTCCCAAAGGACGTAATGTAATCATTCAAAAAAGTTTTGGTGCGCCGATTATCACGAAAGATGGGGTGACGGTTGCCAAAGAAATCGAATTGGAAGACCCGGTTGCGAACATGGGAGCGCAAATGGTCAAGGAAGTGGCTTCTAAAACGGCTGATTTGGCGGGCGACGGCACGACAACAGCTACCGTTTTAGCACAAGCATTGGTTCGGGCAGGTTTGAAAAACGTGGCTGCGGGCGCAAATCCAATGGATTTGAAACGCGGTATTGATAAAGCAGTTAAAAAAGTCATCGAACATATCAAGTCGCAAAGCGAAGATATTGGCAGTGATTTTGAAAAAATCAAGCAAGTAGCGTCTGTTTCTGCGAATAACGATGAGGAAATCGGCAATTTGATTGCAGATGCCATGAGACGCGTTACGACAGACGGCGTTATCACGGTGGAAGAAGCGAAAGGTACGGAAACGTATATGAATGAAGTGATTGGGATGCAGTTCGATAGAGGTTATTTGTCTCCGTATTTCGTAACGAATGCAGAAACAATGACGGCTGAATATGAAAATCCGTTGATTTTGATTTACGATAAGAAAATCAACAACATGCAGGAAATGTTGCCAATCTTGGAAAAAGCTCTTGGTACAGGTCGTCCTTTGTTGATTATTGCGGAAGATGTAGATTCTCAAGCATTAGGCGTGTTAGTGGTGAATCGTTTGCGCGCAGGTTTGAAAGTGATTGCAGTGAAAGCACCCGGTTTTGGCGACCGCAGAAAAGCGATGTTGGAAGACCTTGCGATTTTGACTGGCGGTATCGTTATCAGCGAAGAACAAGGTTACAAATTGGAAAATACCACTTTGCAACATTTGGGTACTTGCGAAAAAATCTCTGTGGATAAAGATAATACGACGGTTGTGAATGGTAAAGGTACGGATGATGCTATCAAATCTCGTATCAACCAAATCAAGCAACAAATTGAATCCACGACTTCGGATTATGACCGTGAGAAATTGCAAGAGCGTTTGGCTAAATTAGCGGGCGGTGTTGCGGTTTTATATATCGGTGCAGCAACCGAAATCGAAATGAAGGAGAAAAAAGACCGTGTGGACGATGCGTTACATGCAACGCGTGCAGCGATTGAAGAAGGTATTGTTGCAGGTGGTGGTGTTGCGTTGGTTCGGGCGATTAGCGCATTGGAAGGTTTCAAAGGTTTGAACGCGGATGAAACAACGGGTGCTGAAATCGTGCGTAAAGCATTGGAATCTCCAATGAGAACCATTGCTGAAAATGCAGGTGTTGAAGGTTCGGTAGTGATTATGCGCGTGAAAAACGGCAAAGGGAGCTACGGTTTCAATGCTCGGACGGAGAAATATGAAGATTTGAAAGCCGCAGGAGTCATTGACCCTACGAAAGTAACGCGGGTGGCATTGGAAAATGCTTCTTCGATTGCAGGTATGGTGTTGACAACCGAATGTGTTATCAACGATAGAGCAGACAAAGATGCTGGTCATCACCACGCGCCCGCAGGTGGCGGCGGCGGGATGGGCGGTATGATGTAATCTGCCCCAATTCAAGTGAAAGATTTATGAAAAATAGACAAAATCCTTTCTTTCGATTGAAAGAAAGGATTTGTTATTTTCGCAAATATCGGGTGTGCGTACAAGACTTAGATGATGCGTTTTTTAAAGAATTGGGATAACCTTTAACAGACGCTTCTGGTGATTGACGCAATTTTTATGAATCGTTTTTATTCAAATCAAAAAAAAGAATTAGATATGCATATTTATCTTCGGATTTCAACCTTAAAAAACAATTATCGGCGGTTGGTAAATCACTTTTAAGCCAATTTAGAATTATAACGCCCTCATTTCTAATGATTTGTTCATTCGTATTTATCATCATTTTATCAGCAACATTCAAAAATACTTGTTTTTCAAAATCGTATAAAGTGAGTAATTCAGTTTGGATACGTTTGGCTATTATGGGATTTTTATGTTTGTAAATGAAATAGAGTTCCCAATTTTCATTCCTATCTAAAAGTTGAATATCGTGAAATCTGCTAAACGTTGTTTTTTGATTTGAAAACAAAAACGAAATTCCTGTAAACTTGCTAACTAATTCATAAATGGTGGAATAGGGATTCACTTCATAAATTCTACCCATTTGTCGCCGAATAGATGTTTGCATTTGCAGGTTTAGCCAAATATTATTTTGAATAACTGCGTTGTTTTGAATACTATCCGCAAATGGTTTGTAAATGGTTTCGTAACTCTGCTGTTTTTGAGGATGCTTCGGGCTCGGTTCTGCTATTTTACAAAATGTTTCGTATAAATAGCCACCCTTTCGATAATTACCCAAATACGCTTTTTCTATGATATAAGAACAGATTTCACTGGAATTGTTAAAAGCTGTTTTACAACACTCATAATGCAACACCAACCAATGCTCAAATGCCATACAGGAGTACGCAAGGTGTACATAATTTTTCCAATGAGGGTCAAATTTTCCTTTAAACTCAAAATCGCCAGCCTTATTGGTGAACAATGCTTTAGGGTTTTCATCATAATATTGTTCAAATTCAACTCGTTTCTGCGTTTTCGCTATAATTGTATCAATGATTGAGGGTTCAACCGTTTGCGTTTTCAAAATAGCTTCTAAAAAAATTCGATAGTCCTCTTTGGATAAGAAAAAACGCTGGCGCATTTTATCCTCTGCTTTTAGAGGATAATGCGGCGCATTTAATTTATATTTTTGGTTCGCTTTTAATGCCTCATAAACAGGTTCAGGAATTTCATTTTTTAAATGATTCAAAGTAAGGTCATCCAATTTGTAACTATTGCACTCATCGTTGTCTATAACAATCCAAATCGCATCGTATTTATCATATTTGTCTTGTTGCGCCTGTCTGAGCATCGCTTCTTGCACCAACGGTTTCAAATTTCCAGCCGATGGGTTGATGATTTCGACATCTATAGCACTCATTTCAGGTAAAATTTTGTATTTCAATAAGTCAAAATACGCTTTTTCGGTTTCGCCTTCACAAAGAATGAGATATTTAGGACGCAGTTTTTCAAGCGATTTACTTTGGGGTTCGACTGAATACGATTTATGGTTCACAAAATCATTTTCATCGGATTGAGTAGGTGTATTTTTAATCGGTCTTGATTGACCATCCCGACGATTTTTAAAATTCGGTTTTGCCATTGCGAATCCATTGATGGGTTTGGTTAAACATATATTGTTTATTCACAATGGGTGTGCCGCCCAAACGCCCCGATAAATATAAATCTTCAAACGAAGCCTTTTCGCGCACCCCTGTCAAATGAGCGAGCGAATAAATTTCGGTTGCCCCCGTTTCATCTTTTTCCACAATCCATTTTTGACCTCTGCCCAAAAAAGGGACGCGCCATAAAGTTGCATCGTGCGTTGTGAAGATTAATTGCGCTTGATTTGGGTTTGTTTTGGGGTCTTGGAATAATTGAATGAGTGTTTGAGTCAAAATCGAGTGCAAACTTTTGTCTAATTCATCTATGAGCAATACCTGTCCTTTTTTGAGCGCGTTGTAAAACAATCCACTCGTCGCTATCAATTTATGCGTACCAACCGATTCTTTTGACAACGCAATGCGTTCCATACCCACTTCTTTTTTGCCATCGAATAATTTATGAACGGTTTTAAACTCTTTGTATGATTTGTTGGGCATTCCAACGGGTAAATTGGTGACCGTTGTGCTTGCGAGTTCTAAGGCTAAAATCCCTGTTTGACTTTGCAATAAAATATTTTCAATAAATTCTTGAAGCGCAATATCTTGATTATCAATACTTAATTCTTTCAATGTTTTTTGAATAGAATAAATATTTTCGGATTCATCCGTATTTGAAAAGAGTTCAACTTGCAATTTCTGGGCAAAAAAACGGTAAACAGGTTGTAATTGAATCAGTCCATCGGCATCCGCTTTTGATAGAAACAATTGATTGGGATTCAATTTAGATTCGATTTCTTTTTTTTTGCCGCGCAAACCATCCCCAAATTTGATAGATTTATCCACTTCGCGCACGAATAAAGTGGCAATGCTGACTTTTTGTTGCGCATTTA
>JAAFJT010000082.1 GCA_013298955.1 Chitinophagales bacterium | reverse complement strand
GAATCAAGTTTCGCAAGAAGTGCAAATCATTGCACAAGAGGAAAATATAGATATTGAAGAAAATGAATTTATTAATACATACAATGAACCAGTAGAGGAGGAAATCGAAAATGAGTTTGTTGATAATGATTCATTAGAAGAAGGTGAAGAATTAGAAGAAGATGAAGAATTAGAGGAAGACGAAGAATTAGAAGAAGATGAAGAATTAGAGGAAGACGAAGAATTAGAGGAAGAATTAGAGGAAGAAGAAGAGTTAGAGGAAGAATTAGAGGAAGACGAAGAAGAATTAGAAGAAGAAGAAGAGGAATTAGAAGAAGAAGAGGAATTAGAAGAAAATGAATTTATTGATAATGAAGAAGAATTGGAGGAAGAGGAAGAATTAGAAGAAGAATTGGAAGAAGAAGAAGAATTAGAGGAAGAGGAATTTATTGATAATGAAGAAGAATTGGAGGAAGAGGAAGAATCGGAAGAAGATGAGGAGTTGGAAGTAGAGGAAGAATTAGAAGAAAATGAGTTTGTAGAATTGGAAGAAGAAGAAGAATTGGAAGAAGATGAGGAATTGAAAGAAGATGAAGAATTAGATGATGAGGAATTGGAAGATATACCACCACCAAAAAAAAGAAGGTAATATTTTTTTCATAAATCTTATACTGGGCGTATAACAAATTTAGTAGTCGGGAAATTTATTTCCCGCGATTCGCGGGAAATAAATTTCCCGACTACTAAATTTGTTATACTGCGTTCTACAACTTTTTAAATCAAAATCAATAACTTACACATGAAAAATTATTTAATTTCAATTATTTGCTGCCTTACATTTCATTCGTGTAAGATGCAGCAGATGGCATTAGAAACCACCTTTGAACAAAATGCTGATATGTATCCCGTCAAAGGGCGGCAAGGTTGGCTGATAAATCAAAAAATGGCTTTCGGCGACTTTAAAACCAAACAAATCAAACGGGGCTGGACTTCCAGTTACAATATTCCATTGATTGTTCGGTTTAGAGGCGCGAAAGAGAAATTATATTTTAGTTTAGGCGATAGCACCTTGCAATCCGAAGTTTTTTGTGTTAGCAAAGTGGCTACTCAAGAGTTGTCGCTTTTACGCGATCTATTTTCAGTTTATATTGATAGTAAAGATATTTTTACAGGTTCTATTGTTTTGAAGGGAGGCGATACAACCTTACCTGCATGGAATTTCTTGATTTCAAATCCTAATAATTTGAATCCACTTGAAATTTCAGATGGCTTCGCAACGAATGGAATCCAACGAATCGAAGTTAAAAATGTCCGTGAAATAAAAGGCAGCAATCATTTTTTATCAAAAATGAATATTTATGGTTATGTGTTAATGCTTGATAATGAAGTAATTGGTGCAGTAGAAAGTTTTAATAATGGACGCATTTTTTTGAAAAAAGGGTTGAATCCTACCCTTCGATTAGTGGTAGCGAATGTGGCTACAGCACTACTTTTGCGCAGTGATTTGAACCGTTAGGTTTTAAAGAGTGAATCGTATTTTGATGGGTTCTTAAATAACTGACAACAACGTTTGGAGGGTTTCAAACCCTCCAAACGTTATACTATCTTGAAAATCAATATTTTAATAAGTATAACTTTTGTCAATTCTTTCATTTCAACTACTTGCTTAATTGCAAAAATAAGTGTTTTAAAATAACCTTTTCACCCTTCACCCAATTTTCAGAAATGTAATATTCCTCATCCACAGATACATTTGGTTTTTCAATCATGCCATAATCAGCAAAATCGGTGGCTATTAACTTATTCAGTTTGGTCAGCACAGTTCCTTTTTTACCATTCAAAACATAGGCTATTAGACAACAATTATTGGGATAATGTCCTGATGATAAATGACTTATGCCCGTTTTGATGCATTAGCCGTTAACATGGCTTCATAACCTTGATGTAAAAGGTCGAGACAATAGCCTTCCATAGCAGCTTGGAAGTTATTAGCAATATTTTGATTCAAGTTAAGTGCCATTAGCTTTGATTGCTCATGATTTCAGCAATAATTTCGGCTGCATCATTCAACGCTAATGAACGAGACCAAAAACGCTTTTCATTGGGTTTGATAATATAAATCGTATCGCCTAAGTAATATTTGACAAATTTACGATAATAAATGCTTTCCGCATATTGCTGATAGGTATCTTTTTCGATTTCTTTCAAAATGCCACTTATATTGTAATCCGAATTTTCTTCAATAAACCCCGCAGGATGCACTTCATTTAAACGCAAAGCAACTAAAATCAATGGTATTTTAGGCGAAATGGGAAAAATCGTTGCCCAAGAACGCAATGAACCACCAAATTTTAGAAAATCATTGATAGCATTACTCAAATATTGACTATAAGTCCGCATTTCAAGCGCAATTGTTGGGTGAAATGCAATGCTTTCTTTTCGATTTTGAAATCCATCTAAGGTTAAATCAATCAAATCTTCTATGAGTACAATATCTTTATCGGTCAAATTCAAACCCTCATAAAACAAATTATCGGTTCTTTTTTCGATTTTATCAATATTATAAATGGGCAAATTTTGCTTTTTAATTGCAATAATTTCGTCCATGCAGGCAATAATGGCATCTTGTTGGACTTTCGGTAGTGAAAAACATAAATCTGGTAGATTTAATACTTCATTGGGTTTTACTTCTTCGCGTTCAATACCCCAACTTGCAGTTGTTAAAAACAATATATAAGTTGCCAATTGAGCATTTAAAAAAGCGGATAATAATTTTAATTCATTCTCGCCTTGCTCAATATGAATGCCATAAATTGTTTTTTTGAACGAGCAATCGTAATCTAAAAAAGAGGAGCAAAATTCCTTATTTTCTTGTCCTGCTTTTATAAGCAAATGCGGTTTTTTATAGGCCGTAAGATTGCCCGTTCTATAAAAAACGGTATCAAGAATCGTATCACAATTATGAACTGGCGTATAATATCGCTCTACTTTGTCCGCCGCAATGAATGGAATTTTTGAGATTTCGCTATTTAACTTTATTGGCGTAGCTGTTTGAAAACCAACACCTGCGTTTTTATCCCAACCCTTTTCTTTGAAGGTATCCGCTAAAATTTTATAAGATTGCAAATGCGCAATCAAGGAAAAATCGCGTTCCGTTCCCCACATCGCTGTTTTCCAAATGGTTGCATTTGGTTTTTTGCATGCCTCTCTTGGTAAATATTTTATATCGGTTGCATCTATTGCAAGCCCATTCATAAAACGATGTTTTACAATAGATTTTGGTGCACAGTATAAGATTCGATTTGATTGTTTTTCAGAAAACACATTGTTATAAAATACAATACCTGTAGGTGCGCTTGCCGTTCCGAACAAACTACCGTCCTCTTCTTTGGGTACTTTTCGTAAAATCGCAAAATTATAAATTTCCGTTACATTCGTTTTTTCAAATAAAAAATCTCTAAAATTTTGATACAACTTTCCTGTATTGAAAAGCAAGGGGTTAATGCCACAAACCAATGCAATATTTCCTTGGGGACAAAACGTTGTTGCACGATGCAAAAAAGCTAAAATAGCTTCTTGTGCAAAATTATATTTTTTTAAATATTGACGCACATCATTGTCCAAATGTCTTCTTTTAAAAGGCGGATTACCTACAATTAAATCATATTCAATTTTTTCAAATAAACCAACATCAAAAGTACTCATTCTAAAAAGATTATAGCCTTGTTTCTTAGAATTTGTATTTTCAGGGTCATAAATCAAATAAGGAAACTTGCCATTTTGCCAGAGTTTTTTAGGGTCAAGCCGATTCAACATGGCTAAATAAAGGCTAAATGCAGCTACTTTTATGGCTTCTTTGGATTGCTCAATTCCAAAAATATTATTTTTAACCATATTGCATATCGTATTGAAATCCAATTTTTTAGGCGCATTTGCAAATTCCCATCGGTCTAATAAGCGATTCAAACTTTCTACTAAAAAAATACCCGAACCACAAGTTGGGTCTAAAACTTTAAGGTTATATTTCGCATCCTGTACAGATGGATAAGGCAACACTTTATTCAAAATAAACTCCGCCAAAGGGCGCGGCGTATAAAAAGCACCCGTCTGACTTTGATGATCTTTACCATCCTCATTGGAAAGAAAATCTTCATAAATACCACTAATCAACTCTATCGGAATGATGGAAAAATCAAAAATACGCCAATCAAAGAGAACCGATTGATGGTCATCCTGTTTCGTTTTTGACCAAAAACAAGTTTTAATCAAATCCAAATGCTTCTGATGCACTTTATCGGGTTCGTTTTCCGAAATAGGACACAAATTACCATTAAAAACAACTTCCAATTTTTTAAAAATGGAATAGGTTGCATAAACATCATTTAATATATCAAAAAAAGAGGTTGCATTGGGTTGATAGGTTTAATAAAAAGCACTATCGGTTGCCTTTCGGTCTTCCAAATAAAGCAAAAAAAGAGACCGCAATAAAATATCATGAATAATTTCAATGTGTAAATCCGTCGCAATCAACTTACGACGTGTTTCTTTTAAATTATCTATGAGTGCTTGCTCCACTCTTGTTTTAAATTTAATTTTATCGGCATGCTCCTTTTTTGCCCAAAAGTCACCTGTTTCAATCGAAACAGCCCCAAAAATACGTTTTAGCTCAGTCAATGCTTTTGCATCAGTTTTCTCGGCTTTGAAAAGTTCCAATGATTCCAGTTGTTGTTGTGTATCTTTTGGATAAATTGGTTTTTCAAATCCATTGTAAACGCGTATTTCAGTGGGACTTTCCACGAACAAAAAAGGAGCTTTGCCTTGATTCCAGATACTTTTATGAACTTTTGTGAGTTCACGAAGCACTATGGTTTCAAAATTGGGAACACTTTTAAAATAAACAGTCGGATGCTCACCCAGAAAATGAATTTTATCAATACCAAACAACAACTCCTTTGCCTGACGGACATAATGCCGCTTGACAAGAGGTAACGTATTATCTATATCTGCTACGAATACGCTATTGCTAAATCCTAAATAATCCATTATTGAAAAATCCATATGCATCACGACTTATTTTGAGTATCCATCATTTGATTGATTTTTTGTTCGATATGATTCATTTTTTGCATTAAAAAAGCATTGCTATCCAATGGTTTATCACCATATTCAATACAAGCAACCATTTCCCAAGCCTCTAAAACCGCTTCCATCAGCACCTTAAAAGGGGCAAATTCAGGATTATCCGACATTAAAATAAGGCACTTATTGCTACTTTTAAAAACTCTTTTAAAACAAAGTCCTTCATCTTTGGAAATAATAACATATCGTTTATTATCTCGAAGGTCTCTTATATGTTCGACATACCGACCTATCACAATCGCACCTTCTTGGATAGGCGGCATGGAGTTGCCCTGTATTTCAAACGCTCGATACGTCCCTTCTTGCAATTTGGGAAGGGCGAAACGAGGTAATTCCTTTATAAAATGCAGGTCTGAAAAAGATTGAGCATAACCCGCAATGGCTTTGACGGGAATGAGTTCAATATTTTGCTTTTGCTGCTCGTTCACCGTGATTGCCAACACCTTCAATCTTTCTTTGGATTCAGGAACCTGTTTTTTTTCGGAAAAACCAAGTCTTTCCAAATCTTTGGAAAACAGGTCATCTATATTGATTTCAAAATAATCCCTTATTTTTTTCAGCACAGAAGCCGTCGGTTCCGATCTACCTTTTTCGTAATCAGACCAAGAGCCTCTACTGATACCTACTTTTTGAGCCATCGAATCCTGAGATAGCTTTTTACGTTTCCTTAGATATTTTAAATTATAGATTAGCAAATGATGAAATTTTCGACAAATGTATGGATTTCCATCATTTAGACAAGTCTTTTTGAAAAAATTTTCACATTTTTATTTACATAAATTGTATTTCACATAATTTTTTTTTGAAAAAATCCATAATTCCATGAAAAATTGCAAAAAGCAACTATTTTTGCCTCGATTTTAGTCAAAAGTTATTTTAAACTAAACCCAGTTAATATGAATTTCCCAAGTAATTTGAAATATACGAAAGAACATGAGTGGTTGCGCATCGAATCGAACGATATTGCCTATATCGGTGTCACGGATTTTGCGCAAAGCGAATTAGGAGACATTGTGTATGTCGAGGTGGAAACGGTGGGCGAAACCATCGAAAAAGATGAAATCTTCGGCACGATTGAAGCGGTTAAGACCACTTCGGATTTATTCATGCCTGTTTCGGGCGAGATTTTGGAATTTAACCCATTGTTAGACCAATCCGAAGGCGATAATCCTGCATTGGTGAATAGTGACCCTTATACGGAAGGTTGGATTGTCAAAATACGCATGACGGATTTAGCGCAATTGAAAGATTTGATGGATGCCACAACCTATCAAAATCTGGTTGCCTAAATATTAATTTAAAAAATATCCATGTTTATAATTCGCACATAACGCATTGGAAACCAATACCAAACGATTTGCCCCTGCTATATGCTGGGGCATCTTTATTTTTGCCTTGTGCGCCATGCCGAGCAAAAATATTCCTAATTTTTCTTGGTTAGACATCATCGCGCCTGATAAGTGGGTACACGCAGCTATGCATGGTGTGTTGACGACTTTGCTCTTGATGGGCAAGGATCGATTGCCGATTTCAATTTTCAAGTTAAGTTTTTATAAAACATTGATTACCAATCTAAAACAAGGTGGTAATCCATCCATCATGCCTATTTTCGGGAATCCGATTCATCTATTATTGGCAATAGCCTCTTGTTTATATGGCGTTTCGATGGAATATTATCAAGGCTATTTTTGCACGGATAGAGCCTTTGAATGGTCGGATGCGTTGGCGGATTCGGTCGGTTCGTTTGTAGCGTTATGGTTTTACGCGAAATATATTTTTGGGGTAAAGAGTGGAAATAAATAACAGACAACATCGTTTGGAGGGTTTGAAACCCTCCAAACGATTGATAATCAATACCTTGTTTCAATTTTATTTAATGATTCTGTCCGCATTGGCAGTCAAAAAACCTTTCCAACCACCCGCTTTCGTCATCCCTTTCAAGGCATTCGACAATTGATAATGGTGCGTCACGGCTGCTGCCAATGCATCGGTTGCATCTAAATATTTCACATCCAAATCCATTGTAAGAATCGTTTCGAGCATTGCCGCCACTTGTTCCTTCGACGCATTGCCATTCCCTGTGACTGATTTTTTAATACTTTTAGGTGAATATTCGGTTACAACAAGTCCTTCGACCATCGCCGCCGCCATTGCAACGCCTTGCGCACGTCCTAATTTGAGCATGGATTGGGCGTTTTTACCAAAAAAAGGAGCTTCAATTGCCAATTCGGTGGGTTCAAAAGCGCGAATGACCATAGTAATTTTTTCAAAAATTTGTTTTAAACGATGTTGATGTTCCTCCATGTGGTTCAACAAAACAACGCTCATTGTCAATAATTTAATTTCTTTTTTATCAATCTCAATCACAGCGTAACCAAGCACTGTGGTACCAGGGTCAATGCCAAGAATGCGCGTTTTGGATAGGTTATTCGGAATAGATGTCATTTATTGGATGATTTTAGAAGGCAAAGGTACAGCTATTGAGTCAGAAATAAGGGAAATTAACGAATTAAGATTGGGCTAATGTAATTGTTCATTTTTTTCATGAAAATAATTTGTGGCATCGAACATGCCATCCAACTTGCTGTACGGATTTGCGGGATTTGTAACAGCAGTCGTGGCACGTAGAGATAAGTTAGCACAACAGGTTTTGAAAATATTGATACAGTTGAATATCAAAAATTCTATCAATGTTGCCAAAATATTGACAGGGATGTAACCTGATTTATTTGAGTAAGTCCCAAGATAAACCTATCTTGCATTCTTTAAAAAAAATGGGTCAATGAACCCATTATAGAACTTAATAATCTTAAATTTTAAACTAAACCATTTTGAAATGAATTATCAAAAACCATCTGCGGCATTTATTGGCGCTTCTTGGGTTGCGTTAGGCGCGGGCATGGCAGGCTATTTCATCGGACTTTCGCGCGCTGCCTTGCAATTGAATGAAAAAGGTTTCTATTTCACGGTATTGATGTACGGCTTATTTTCGGTCATTTCGTTGCAAAAAGCCGTGCGCGACCGTTTGGAAGGCGTACCCGTCACAGACCTTTATTACGGATTGAGTTGGTTTTCGACGCTTTTAGCTGTTGTATTGCTTGCTGTCGGCTTGTGGAATGCCACGATGTTGCCGAGCGAAAAAGGTTTTTATGCATTTGCCTTTTTATTGGCATTGTTTGGAGCGATTACGGTTCAAAAAAACACTCGTGATTCCAAAGATTTTGAACCCAAATAGTTAAACTACCAAAATGTAAATTATTGAAAATCAGCGAATTAATGTGTGTCAAGTTTGAAATAGGATGCTTCTGATTTTAAGGATTGGAAAGATATTTTCGGTTAAATAATGCAAATGAGAATTCCAAAAATCCTTCCAATCCTTGAAATCAGCCGTTTCCGCTTTGGGAATCGTTCGAAATAGGATGCTTCTGATTTTAAGGATTGGAAAGATATTTTCGGTTAAATAATGCAAATGAGAATTCCAAAAATCCTTCCAATCCTTGAAATCAGCCGTTTCCGCTTTGGGAATCGTTCGAAATAGGAAATAGGATGCTTCTGATTTTAAGGATTGGAAAGATATTTTCGGTTAAATAATGCAAATGAGAATTCCAAAAATCCTTCCAATCCTTGAAATCAGCCGTTTCCGCTTTGGGAATCGTTCGAAATAGGATGCTTCTGATTTTAAGGATTGGAAAGATATTTTCGGTTAAATAATGCAAATGAGAATTCCAAAAATCCTTCCAATCCTTGAAATCAGAAGCATCCTATTTCAACAATTTTCCAATCACCCATTCACGCGCACCTCAATATACACTTTTGCTTGACAAAGGGCAGCGCAAGATAACAATTTTGCAAACGAAAAAGGCGCAAACATTTGTGAAACAAACATTTACGCCTTTTTTTCGTACCCCCGGGGGGAATCGAACCCCCACGATATTGCTATCACTGGATTTTGAGTCCAGCGCGTCTACCAATTCCGCCACAGAGGCAGGTGAATTACTTTAAAATAAACATTTTGAAATGATAAAAAAATATCATCTTGCCCTGTCTTTTTTTATTGCGCTGCAAAGGTAGTAAGAGTTTTTTGAATCCGCAATAGGTAACGTCTTTTTAAGTAAAAATTTTTCACATTTTTTTTTTCATCATGTGTTAAAATCGTTGCGTCAAGCGTTTCCAAAACAGGCTTCACTTCATTAACTAATTGATTTTCAATACTTTTAATCTCATTTAAAATTTGTTGATATTTTTCGGCATCGAAATCAAATTGTAAATCGGCAAGCGATTCATTGATGTCCATCATTTCTATTAAAAAATCTTGTGGCAATTTGGTTTCGCCTTCTTTGCCAAGTACATTCAGGCATTGCAACACATATTCCATCCGTTTGTCAAAATCAGATAACGTTTTATACGCTTTGTTGTTTAAAGTCGAAAGTTGCAATACTTCGGCTTGCTTTTCAGCACTTTCAGACGTATAAAAATCGGGGTGATATTGGCGACTTTTGGTATGAAACAGCTTTTTTAAACGCGCTTCCTCGATTTTAAACCGAATAGGCATTTGATAAAATTCAAAATAATTCATTGATTGTCAATATTTTATGAATCAGGAAAGAAGGAATTGTAGGAAGCAAGGATACATTTGCTTGATTAAAAAAAAATATTCGTATAAAAACCTTTGGAGGGTTTGAAACCCTCCAAAGGTTGTCGTACGTATATCCTTTATTCTTAAAATTTCTTCATTTCTGATTCAAATTTTTTAAAATAAATTGCGCACGATGTCCAATCCAAGCGCGTATAACATCAATCCCATTACCATGTACATCCCAATATTCATCGCAATCGCCATGAAATTATCACTTGGTTTACGTCCTGTGAAGACTTCCCAAAGCAAAAAGACCACTTGACCACCATCCAAAACAGGTATCGGCAATAAATTCATAAACGCTAAAACCAACGATAACATCGCCGTTTTTGCCCAAAATTCTTCCCAAATCCATGTTTTACCAAACATTTGTGCCATTGAAACGACACTGCCCAAACTATCTTTGGCTTTGATTTCCCCAGAAAAGATTTTGCCAAAGGCTTTGACTTGTCCCGTCAAAAATTCCCAACCTTTTGCAACACCCGCAGGCAAGGCTTGCGCCCAAGTGTATCGCTCGCGTTTAGGCGTGTAATATTTCGACGGCGGATAAGGCGCAATCCCAATCGTGCCAACGGACGTTTCCGTAACCGTAAAAGTCATCGGTTTATCAGCGCGAATCACCCCAATTTTAACCGTTTCATTCTTGTGCGCCCGAGCTAATTTCACAAAATCTGGAAAAAACGGCGTTGGAATATCATTGAAAGAGACAATTTTATCTTCAGGCAAAATACCTGCTTTTGCCGCAGGTTGTCCGCCTTGAACCTTGCCCGCCACAAACGGAAAAGGTACGGAAAACAACGAAAATTCTGCATTTTTAGGATTCGTCAAAATCGCCATCATCGAATCCGCAACAGGCAAATCCACCATTTGACCTGCGCGTTCCACTCGAATCGTCTTGGCACTGTTGATGACAATCTCATTCCAAGCAATTTTATCATAAAATTTGTCAAAAGGCTTGTTGCCCACTTGCACAATTTTATCGCCCGTCTGCAAACCCAATTTCAAACCCAAAGAATCGACATAAATCCCATCTTTGACATTCGCCGTTGGCAAATATTCCTCGCCATAATATCGAAATAAACCAGCAAAGATGAAAAAACCTAATATCAAATTCACAATAATGCCCCCAAGCATGATAATCAAACGCTGCCAAGCGGGTTTAGAACGAAATTCCCAAGGTTGCGGCGGTTGTTTGAGTTCTTCCAAATTCATACTTTCGTCCACCATCCCCGCGATTTCGACGTAACCGCCAAAGGGAAACCAGCCTAAACCGTATTCTGTATCCCCAATTTTCTTTTTGAAAATCGCAAAATTCAATACATTTTGCATCGGAAACATAAAGTCGAAAAATAAATAAAATTTTCTAACTTTTGTTTTAAACCATTTTGCAGGCAGGAAGTGTCCCATTTCGTGCAACACTACCAAAATAGACAGGCTCAGTAGCAACTGACCTGTCATTATGAGTTTATCCATGTTAACTATTAAAATCCGTTTAAAAAAAAGGCAAAGGTACATTTTTTGAAACACATAGTACACATAGGAAGACATAGGGCACATAGCCTTTTTTCGTTTAAATAACGATGTGCATTTCGACTCAAAAGCATTGATACCGATGTGTCCTATGTCTTTTTATGTGCATTATGTTTGAAATCATGTCCGGCGGTCGTATCTGCACGGATAGATACCTATGTGTCCTATGTCTTCCTATGTGCGCTATGTGTTAATCGTTTCGCCTAAATATCGCCCAAAACTTAACGCAGGTGTAAGCAACATGCCGCCGCAAAACGCATTGCCTGACGTTGCCGCAGCACCCAAAATCTCGCCTGCTGCATACAAACCTTTTATGACATTACCTTGATTATCAAGCACTTGCAAGTTTCTATTCACCGCCAATCCGCCAAAACTAATCAACGAATACGCATAGGTCAATAAGGCATAAAAAGGCGCGGTCGTCACCGAATGTTCCAAATACGTCCTGCCCCAATCATTGTCTTTTTGTTGCAAAACGCTCTTGTTAAATTGGTCAACCGTTTCTTTTAAAACCGTTGCATCCAAACCTATTTTTTTTGCCAAGCCCGCAATCGTCGTCGCTTTCCAAATACATTTCTCCGCTTTTGCCTCCGTGCGAATCCGTTCCGCAGTCCATTGTGGGATAAGACTTGCCCCTTCTGACAACGATTTTTCATCAAAAATAACCCAAAAACGTTGATTGGGTTGCTTCATAACAATCCGTTCCCGCGCATCTACACTGGGTTCATTTTCATCCATAAAGCGTTTTGCCTGTTCATTGACATAGATTTCACGCGGTTTGCGCACGATAACATTGGAAACCAAAGCCCATGCCGACCCAAAATCGGCTCGACCCGATTGTGGTTCTAACTCAATCCCGCCCAAAGTAGAAAGATGATAACCCGAACCTTTAAACTTTGCACCCATATTTTGCGCCGCAAAAATGCCATCTCCTGTCGAAGTCGGCGCGGCAGAACTCAACAAACGGGTCATTTTGGGAGTCATTTTAGCAAAAAACGCAGGATTGGAAGCATAACCACCTGTTGTCAAAACCACTTTTTGAGCAAAAAAAGCACCGATTTTAGTCCGAATCCCGTTAATACTGCGATTTTGAACCAATAAGCGCGTCATTTTAATATTCAAAAAAAGTTCAATATTGCCCGCCGCAATATATTTTTCCCAAAGCGGCAAGAGACAATTATAGATATGAATCCCAGTTCGTTGCGTCGTCACGCCCGCATTCAACGGGTCTTCGCCCCAAACCGTGCGCGGAATCGAATACGGTTCGTGTCCATGTACGATAGTTGGCGTATTTTCCGCAAACGGAAAACCCAAATCCTCCAACCAATCCAAGGTTTTCGGAGCGAGTTGCGTAGCGAGTTGTACCAAATCAGGTTGCGCCGTGTTTTCGCAAATGCGCATCACGTCTGCATAATGTTGTGCAGGCGAATCCACAATGCCGCGTGCTTTTTGGCGGCGCGTCCCGCCCGCGCTCATCTGCCCCGCCGTCCAATGCAATGTCCCACCAATGCGTTCCGATTTTTCAACTACTAAAATTTTTTTCCCTTTTTCTGCGGCAGCAATCGCGCAAGTCATGCCCGCGCTGCCCGCACCAACGATAATTAAGTCGTACTTTATCATGTGTAATGATTTTTGGTAACTATGTATTTCACGCTCTTTCAATCGGACAAGTCATGCAATGTGACCCGCCGCGCGCCCGCGACAACTCATTGGATGGCAATGTAATAATGGTGTTTTCCACTTGTTCTGGTTTCAAAATCCCACTTTTGAATTGTTCCAATAATTTTTTAGCAGGGACGATTTTATAACCATAATCTTTAAATGCCGCTTCTGTTTTCGGATTTCGGTCGTAAGTCATGGCAACACCTGGTTTTAAAGTTACCAAATTACACCCATCCGTCCATTGTTCGCGCTCTTGATACGGCGATTCGCCATCACCTGCTAAAATAAATTTCATATGCGGGTTGATTTCAGCTCGAATAAAATCTTTAACAGATGGATAAAACGTTGATTTTCCATTAGAACGATGTACTTCGACATTGCTACTCAATCCATCCACCACAATCGGTTTATAAGCCGTCATATGATTGTTATGTATCTGCGTAAACACCGTATCAATGTGCATACACGCCCTATCCAATGGAATATTGATTTGAACGACATTTTTAACCACACCGCGTTCCACCAAATAGTCTTTCAAACGCCGAATCGTATAAGCATTCGTGCGCTCCGAACAGCCGATGAGCAAATAATCTTTGTTGATAATCATGACATCGCCCCCTTCAATGCTGATAATTTCGCCTTTTTTGGAAGGCGGGAAAAGATCGACTCGATTTAAATTGATAATTTTGTCCGCATCCCGCGTTTCTTTGAAAATCGGATGCGATTGAAAAATGAATCGCGCTAAAAAATTTTCTCGAAAACGGGCTTGTTTCGCCGCTTTGAGAATCAAAATATGGTCATTGACCGTGACCGCAATGTCCCGCGTGAAAACAAAATTCGGAATCGGGTCAAATAAAATATGGTCTTCTTTTTCCAAATGACCTGTGATAAGGGTCGTTGATAAATCCGATTCAGAGAGATTTAACAATAATTCGGCATATTGCGGGGGCAATTCTTCATAATCCAGAATATTGGCAATCATTTCCCGTTTCGCTATCGGGTCATTTTGGAGTGCCTCCGCAAGCAATTGACCTGTTTCAAGCACATTATCTTTTCCGACAAAGGCTTGTAATACATTCGTAAACACATCATGTTCTTCTTGCATTTGAGGCAAATGTACGATGTCATCAAATAACAATTCCCCTGCGCGACGCGGCGAAATACGCGCAATCCCAGCATCAGGGCGGTGTACAATGACTCTTTTCAAGGCTCCGATTTCGGAGGCAACATGGATTTTTTGGTTAGGTGGCAACATATTTTGGTTGTTTGCGGCAAAACTAATCGAATTGTAGCAATTTTTAAAATGGACGGTGTTTTATTTGACAAAACGATTAATTTTGCCGCCTCATTGCGGAAGCGATACGTGTAGAGCGAATTGGAACACGGATGACGCGGATTGGGCGGATTTTCGCGGATTTTTTTTAAAAAAAAATCCGCGAAAATCCGCCCAATCCGCGTCATCCGCGTTCCAATTTATCGCATTATTATTATAAAATGTTTTAACATCAATTAATTATGTATAAAAAGAAAATTAAATCTGCTTTAATTTCGGTGTTCAGCAAAACAGGTTTAGAGCCTGTCGTGCGCGAATTGCATCGGCTGAAAGTCCGCATTTACTCCACAGGCGGCACGCATTCGTTCATTGAGCAACTCGGCATCCCTGTCGAAGCGGTGGAAACCCTCACTTCTTACCCATCGATTTTGGACGGACGGGTCAAAACCTTGCATCCGAAAATCTTTGGTGGGTTGCTTGCACGCCGCGAAGCAGCGCATTTGGCGCAACTCGAAGCCTATGATATTCCAGAATTGGATTTGGTTATCGTCGATTTGTACCCGTTTGAAGAAACGGTGGCTGCCACTCAAAATGAAAATGATATTATTGAAAAAATTGATATTGGCGGCATTTCGTTGATTCGGGCGGCGGCTAAAAACTTTAAAGATGTGGTTGTCGTGCCTTCGCGCAACGAATATGCTTGGTTTTTAGAGATTTTGAAAAATAACAATGGTTTTACAGAAATGCAAGAGCGTAAAGAATTGGCGCGATTGGCTTTCAATATTTCCTCGCATTACGATACTGCGATTTTCAATTGGTTTACCTCTGGAACGGATTACAAAGCATTCAAACACAGTTTGCACGTACACGAACCATTGCGTTATGGCGAAAATCCACATCAATCGGCTGTTTTTTTCGGTGATTTAAAGGAATTGTTTGATAATTTAAATGGAAAAGCCATTAGTTACAACAATTTAGTGGATATAGATGCCGCCGTCCGATTGATGTCCGAGTTTAAAAACGCTGCCCCCACTTTTGCCATTTTAAAACATACCAATGCTTGTGGCGTTGCAACGCGCCCGACGATTTTGGAAGCATGGAAAACAGCTTTGTCTTCAGACCCCATTTCAGCATTTGGAGGCGTTTTGATTTGCAATCAAAAAATCGACCTTGCTACCGCGCAAGAAATCAATAAATTGTTTTACGAAGTATTGATTGCACCCGATTTTGACGAAGCAGCATTGACGCTTTTGATGACTAAAAAAACACGTATCTTATTGAAAATCAAGGCTTTCAAAACGAATACTACTCAATTTAAATCGCTCTTAAACGGCGTTATCCAACAAGATACGGATACAAAAACCGAAGTCGCTACGGATTTGAAACCCGTAACGATTAAAACACCCACTGCGGCAGAAATCGAAGATTTGCTTTACGCCAATATTTGTGTTAAACATTTGAAATCCAATGGAATCGCTATTGTGAAAAATCGTCAATTGTTGGCAATGGGCTGTGGTCAAACGAGTCGGGTGGATGCTTTGCGACATGCTTTGGAAAAAGCAGCATTGTTTGGTTTCGACGTGACGGGCGCGGCAATGGCTTCGGAAGCGTTTTTCCCTTTTCCAGATTGTGTGCAAATCGCGCACAAAGCAGGGATTTTGGCGGTGATTCAACCGGGTGGCTCTGTGAAAGACAAAGATAGTATTGATTTTTGCAATGCGAATGGGGTTGCAATGGTGATGACAGGCGTGCGCCACTTTTTGCATTAATGGAAATTGGAACACGGATGTATACTTTGCGTCGGGTGGTTTTGGATACAATTGGAACGCGGATGACGCGGATTGAGCGGATTTTCGCAGATTTGTGTTGAATATTCCTAAATTTTAAACTGAATAAAAAAAAATCCGCGAAAATCCGCTCAATCCGCGTCATCCGCGTTCCAATTGTATCCAAAACCACCCGACGCAAAGTATACATCCGCGTTCCAATTCGCTTAATCATTTTCATCTAATTATGAAATTACTATCAACTATCCTCTGGTTCACTGCTTTACTATTGATTAGTTTTGGGCTGGAACGCAATGATTTCCAACCCTTATTCATCGCCTACTGCATTGCTTTTTTCAACTATTGGCTTATTTATCAATTAGTTGAAGATAAAGAAATTTTAAAATATATTTGGATAGCCGTTCTGACACGTTGTATCATTGCCTTCGCTTTTCCAAATTTATCAGACGACATTTATCGATTTATTTGGGATGGAAAATTGATTACAGACGGGATTCATCCCTTTTTGCATACGCCAACAGAGTTGATTCAAAAGCATTTAGTCCATGATCCGATTTACAAAACGCTGTATCCATTCTTAAATTCGCCCGATTATTTCACGGTTTATCCCCCTATTTGTCAGGCAATTTTTGCATTTTCGACCCAATTATTTCCAAATGATATTTACGAAAGTGCGATTGTAATGAAAATCATATTAGCCTGTTTTGATATAGGAAGTATTTTTTTGATACGCCATCTTTTAAAAAACAATCATTTGCCCGCTAAAAAGGTATTGTTATACGCATTCAATCCATTGATTATCATTGAATTGTGTGGAAATGCCCATTTTGAATCGGCGATGCTTTTCTTTTTTTTATTAAGCCTCCATTTTTGGCATCAACAGAAAATTACACAAACAGCGATTGCCCTTGCTTTTTCGATTGCTTCCAAATTGTTGCCGCTTCTTTTTATTCCCTTTTTCATTGCACAACTATATAAAGTAAACTTGCCGCAAGTCCAGTTCCCTTTTATTAAAAATACAGCATACTTTATAGGCGTATTAAGCATGACCACTCTATTCTTATTTTTGCCTTTGTATGATGCGCAATTGATGGCAAATATGGGCAAAAGTTTGAATTTATATTTTCAAAAATTTGAATTTAATGCCAGCATTTACTACGGATTGCGGTGGATTGGATTTAAACTATTTGGATATAATCAAATTGCGATACTTG
>JAAFJT010000083.1 GCA_013298955.1 Chitinophagales bacterium | reverse complement strand
CTAATTGTTCAATATCGTTTTTCGTATGTAACGCGCTCAACACAAGTCGCGTGATTGGTTTACTTTTCGGATTAGGATATGGAAAGCTCGAAATCCATACTTTTTGTTTTAATAATTCATCATAATACGCATCTCGCTCCGTGTAAAAAATCGGATAATGGGGCAATGTTTTAAAATCTTTATCCAAACCCATCTGCGCCAAATTTTCATTTAAAAAATCAATATTCGCACTCAATTGTTGTCTCAATGCAGCATAATTGGGTTGAAAATGCAAAAATGCTTCCAAATACGCAGGCACAATCGGAGATGCCCCTGCAAAATGAGGACTATTCCAAATGCTTGAAAGGTGTTTTTGATTACCCAAAATCACGCCGCCCGGAATGCCCAATGCTTTTGCCATAGACGCAATAACGATTAAATCAATATTTTGTAAATTATGATTTTTAATAATTTGATTTAAAATCGTAAAAATGCCCCACCCATTTTCGCCCGTAATCCCAATCCCATGTGAGTCATCCACTAATAACGTAATGGGACGGTCTTTTGGCAAGTTTTGAACCCAATTCCAATGATAGGGTTGACAACGCAAAGGATCCAGCGCGTCCGATACTATCAAAGTTGCCCCCGATTTTTGGACTATTTCAACAATATTTGTTTCAAAATCAAGTCGATTTTTGAAAGGATGTGGATACGGCAATGCCTCCATCCAAATCGCAGGATGTGCATTTGGAGCCATGATACACGTTTCATTTTTAAAAATCTTCGCTGCTATTTGCCCTGCTAACATGCCTGATGAGACGGTTAAAGCGGCTTCTGCGCCTGTTGCTTGCGCGATGAATTGCTCGGTTTGTTCGTAAACCTTCAATTTCAACGCATTGTGTCGGGAAGCTGAGAAAATAGTCCCGTATTTTTCAAAACCCTGCATCAACGCCCTTTTGAAATCGGGTTGATGCCCCATCCCGAGATAACTGACTCCGCTAAAAAACAAATATTCCTGTTCTTGATGGAAAATCGTCCTACTTGGTAAAGATTGAATCGTCATAAGAAATTTTTTTGAACGCAAATCTATAAAATAGCTGCTAAAATACTACTTTCGCGCTTCATTTACATAATCTATCACCATTACTGTTTATTATGTCGAAAGTTTTAATTATAGGTGCAGGTGGAGTGGGTCAAGTTGTCGTGCATAAATGTGCGCAACATCCGTCTGTTTTTTCAGAAATCATGTTGGCAAGCCGTACCAAGTCGAAATGTGATAAAATTGCGGCAGGTATCGAAGCCAAATATGGGGTCAACATCAAAACGGCTAAGATTGATGCAGAAGATGTACCTGCATTGACGCGGTTGATGAAGCGTTTCAAGCCTAAAATGGTTATCAATGTCGCTTTGCCGTATCAAGATTTGACAATTATGGATGCGTGTTTGGAAGCGGGCGTTCATTATTTGGACACTGCCAATTATGAACCCAAAGAAGTGGCGAAATTTGAATATTCTTGGCAATGGGCGTATCAAGAGCGTTTTAAAAAAGCGGGTTTGATGGCGGTTTTGGGTTGTGGTTTTGACCCTGGCGTGACGAATGTTTACACAGCATATGCTGCCAAACATCATTTTGACGAAATTCATTATTTGGATATTGTGGATGCGAATGCGGGTTCGCACGGCAAGGCGTTTGCGACGAATTTTAATCCAGAAATTAACATTCGGGAGATTACTCAAAATGGTAAATATTATGAAAATGGGCAATGGATAGAAATCCCGCCGCATTCTTTGATGAAACCGTTGAATTATCCAGAAGTAGGTCCGAAAAATTCGTATGTGATTTTTCATGAAGAATTGGAATCCTTGGTCAAACATTTTCCGACGTTGAAACGGGCGCGTTTTTGGATGACTTTTGGCGATGAATATTTGACGCATTTGCGCGTGATTCAAAATATTGGCATGGCGGGCATCGAACCGATTGATTTTAAAGGTAAAAAAATCATTCCATTGGAATTTTTGAAAGCGGTTTTGCCGAATCCGGGCGATTTAGGCGAAAATTATACAGGTTTTACCTCGATTGGTTGTCGGATTCGCGGCATCAAAAATGGGAAAGAGCAGACGTATTATGTCTATAACAATTGCAGTCACAAAGCGGCATACGACGAAACGGGGACACAAGGCGTGAGTTACACGACAGGCGTGCCTGCGATGATTGGCGCGATGATGATGTTGACAGGTGAATGGAAAGGTGCGGGCGTTTGGAATATTGAGCAATTGAATCCAGACCCGTTTATGAAAAAATTGAATGAATATGGCTTGCCTTGGCACGAGTTACATAATGTAGATTTAGAAATATGAAACACATAGGACACATAGGGGACATAGGGACACATAGGGGCAATTGAATCCAGACCCGTTTATGAAAAAATTGAATGAATATGGCTTGCCTTGGCACGAGTTACATAATGTAGATTTAGAAATATGAAACACATAGGACACATAGGGGACATAGGGACACATAGGGTTCATTTAATAATGCCCTATGTGTCCTTATGTCCCCTATGTGTTCTATGTGTTCTGTTATATGTGTTAACCCAATAATTAATAAATGATTGATATTCAAACAATTAAAACACCTGCTTATGTTTTAGAGGAATCTTTATTAATCCGAAATTTGGAATTAATGAAGCGCGTTCAAACAGAAGCGGACGTTCAAATTATCTTAGCCTTCAAAGGTTTTGCCATGTGGAGTGCCTTTCCGTTGGTGAAACAATATTTGGCTGGTGCGACGGCGAGTTCGGAAAATGAAGCGCGGTTGTGTTGGGAAGAAATGGGTTGCCTTGCGCACACCTATTCGCCCGTCTATGCGCCTGACGAATTTAAAAATATTTTAAAGTATTCGTCTCACATTACATTTAATTCGCTTTCGCAATACGCTTTATACGCGCCGAAAGTCGCTAAATCGGCTTTTAAAGTCAGTTGCGGTTTGCGGGTGAATCCCGAATATTCGGATGTTGCCACGGATTTGTATAATCCCTGTGCGCCGGGCAGCCGATTGGGGATTTTGCATGAACAATTAGGCGAAGATTTGCCGAAAGGGATTGAAGGCTTGCATTTTCACGCGCTTTGTGAATCAAGTAGTTATGAATTAGAAAAAGTTTTAATTAATTTTGAAAACTTATTTGGACGCTATTTGTATCAAGTCAAATGGGTCAATTTTGGTGGTGGACATTTGATGACGCGCAAAGATTATGATGTGTCGCATTTGATAACGGTTTTAAAAGCGTTTAAAAAGCGGCATCCGCATTTGCAAGTGATTTTAGAACCGGGTAGTGCCGTCGCTTGGCAAACGGGCATCTTGATTTCCACCGTTTTAGATATAGTAGAAAATCGAGGTGTGAAAACATTGATGCCTGATGTGAGTTTCACGGCGCACATGCCTGATACGTTGGAAATGCCGTATCGCCCTAAAATCACAGGCGCGACAGACCCGATAGAAGGCAAACCAACTTACAGAATTGGCGGCACGAGTTGTCTTTCGGGCGATTTTATGATGGAATATTCGTTTGAAAACGAGGTAAAAGTAGGTGATATTTTGATTTTTGAAGATATGATACATTATACGATGGTCAAAACGACGATGTTTAATGGGGTGGCGCATCCCGATATTGGGATTTGGAAACGCGATAATACGTATGAATTGGTGCGCCGTTTTCATTACAAAGATTATAAAAATCGGCTTTCTTAGTGTTGTGCAATTGGAACGCGGATGACGCGGATTGGGCGAATTTACACGGATTTTATTTTAAAAACCAAATTATAATTATAGTTTTAAAATGAAAACAGAATATAATTTCAAAAAATCCGTGTAAATCAGCCCAATCCGTGTCATTCGCGTTCCAATAGTATCCTACTTAAATTTTTTTTTAAAATTTGCAAACCTTTTGTACATTTGCTGATTAATTGAATCATGTAAAAATATTGAAAACGCCTCTTGCACAAGCGAAAGCGGATTTAATTGCCGCCTTGACTCCCCTTTATGGTGCGTCTGAAGCGCGTTCCATCACGCGCATCCTTTTTGAAGATTATTTTAATTGGAATCTTCATTCAGAATCCGATAATATGGTTTTTGAAAATCTATTACAAACTGATTTTCAAAAGATTACACAACGATTATTGAATTTTGAACCCATTCAATACGTGGTTGGATTTGCGTATTTTTATGGTCAAAAATTCAAAGTCAATTCGACGGTTTTGATTCCGCGCCCTGAAACGGAGGAATTAGTGCATTGGATTTTGGAATCGTTTCCAACTCAAACAACTCGAAATGTATTGGATATTGGCACTGGTTCAGGTTGTATTCCTGTGATTTTAAAACAAAAAAAAGCTACTTGGAATGTTTTTGCAGGAGATGTATCGGAATCTGCCTTGATTACGGCTTCGCGCAATGCGTATCGCTTGAATGTCATCATTGATTTTCAACGAATCGACATTTTGCAACCCAAAGATTGGGTGATTTTCCCCAAAATGGATGTGATTGTAAGCAATCCGCCGTATATCCCAATGCAAGAAAAAGCATTGATGCACGATAATGTTTTAAAATATGAACCGCATTTAGCGTTATTCGTGTCGGATGAAAATGCCTTGATTTTTTATGAAACGATTGCCGATTTTGCCTTGAAACAGTTAAATTCCAATGGATTTTTATTTTTTGAATGCAATGAGCATCATGCACTCGAAGTTGTAAGCGTTTTAAAAACTAAAAATTTTACAAATATCGAACTTCGACAAGATATGAGTGGTAAAAATCGGATGATTCGCGCTCAACTAAATCATTGATTATCAATATACTAAAAATGATTTTAAAGGAGGTAAGTGGCTCCTTTAAAATCATCGACAGCAACGTTTGGAAGGTTTCCAACCCTGTCCCTTACCCATAACTAACGTCGGCAAGGTTTGCAACCTTGCCGACGTTGATGCGAATTAAATCCTCCTCTTTTCCGCTCAAAACACTTATGGGTAAGTCCAAACATTGCTGTCGATTATTTTTTTGCACCACCTGCTGCTTCAGCCCGCGCAATGAACTTTTCAATACCATTCCCATCGGCTGTGGTTAGATAATTGCTTTTGATGTCTTTGTAAATAGCAATCGCACTGCTATAATCTTTCTGCACTTCGCTCAAAAGACCCGCTTTTTTCAAATAATACGCTTTCAAATCATCCACACCGCCTGTTGCACCTGCTTTTTTGTAAAAATCCAATGCTTTTTTGAAATCTTTCTTTTCAGACCAAGCATCGCCCAAAATCCCATATTTCATCGTCGGCGCAACTTGACCATTCGCAGAAAAAGATTCCATCGCTTTAATCGCTTCATCAAATTTACCCAAATTCAAATACGAAACGGCTGCTTGATATTGTGCCGCATTGCCCGCATCGGAACCCGAAAATTTACTGGCAAGGTCTGTCAAACCACTGAAACCGCCACCCGGATTGCTCAATGCCGCCGCAAACGAATCTTGTTCAAAACGTTGTTCTGCCCGCACCGCCGCCGCGTATCCTTTTTCATTTTGCTTCGACTTATAACTATTGTACCAAAAATAACCACCAATCGCGGCAGCTAAACCCAACAAACCAAATAAAATTGGTTTTTGATTGGCTTCTACCCAATGAACTGCTCCACCTGTGACTTGTTCCAAATCAATGATGGTTTCATCTATCACTTCTGGCGTTGCTGGCGCGACAGGTGTTGCTTTTGGCTGATTCGTCTTAGTTGACATATTTTTATTTTATTGATTTAATGATGAATGATTCGGTTTTCCACCGTTTTTCTGGTTGTGAACCACCCAATACTCCAAAGGATGGTCAAAAAGGCACGCAAAGGTAAATATTTTTTGAAAGTTGTCCGCTTTTTTCACAAAAAAAATAGGGAACGCATTCGTACGATAGTACGATACGTTCCCAAGCACTATTTGGTTGCATTCAAGTACATGACTTGCGCAAAGGCAGGCAGGTGATGCCGCCTTTGCGCAAATCGGGACTTAATCCATCATAAATGGATAGTCTTTTTGAACGTAATTATCCGTATAGAGTTCTGACTCGTCTGGAATCGGCGAATTTAAGGCATATTCAGTAGCTTCATCAATTTCAATGGCAATTTTGTTTTTAATCGCCACTAATTCTGCCTCTGTTGCAATATTATTTTGTAAAATGCGATTTTCAATTACTTTAATGGGGTCTAATTCTATGAAATGTTTCACTTCCTCACTATCCACTAATCGTTCCCGATTGTTTTCCACAATTTTGACTTTGCGATATTTTTGAGGGTCTGAAACCGAATGCCCTTTATAACGATACGTTTTAATTTCTAAAAAATACGGACCTTTGCCCGCCCGAATATGCGCCGCCGCTTTGGAAAACGCATTGTGAACCGCTTCTGGATCCATCCCATCAACCGCTTCATGAGGCATTTTGAATGCTTCGCCAATCGTATGAATGTCTGTAACATTGCTCGTGCGTTCCACAGACGTACCCATGGCATACAAATTGTTTTCACAAACGTACAAAACAGGCAATTTCCAAGTCATCGCCATATTAAAGGACTCGTATAACGCGCCTTGACGTGCCGCGCCATCGCCAAACATCGTCATACAAAGGTTATCCGTGCCTCTATATTTTTCGGCAAAGGCGATGCCCGTTCCAATCGGAATTTGCGCCCCCACAATGCCATTTCCACCATAAAAATGGTGTTCTTTGCTGAAAAAGTGCATCGAACCGCCTTTTCCTTTCACCACACCGCCGATTCGACCAAATAATTCAGCCATGCCTTCTCGTGTAGAAACGCCTTTCGCAATCGCCAAACCGTGTTGCCGATACGCCGTCACTACGCCATCCTCAGGACGCAATGCAGAGACCATGCCTGCCGCAATCGCTTCTTGCCCAATATAAACATGGCAAAAACCACGTACCTCTTCGCCATAATGTTTTAAAACACGTTCTTCAAAGCGACGAATCCGCATCATCACTTCATACCATTGCAAATAAGTCTCTTTGGTAAAAAGGATTTTACCATTATTTTTACCACTCTTTTCGGGCTTTTTTGTCATAACCGCTTCCATTTTGATTGATGTTATATTTTTTTAGCGAAAATTCGCTATTGTTTTTCCTTCCGAAAGGAAAGTTACGATACTTTTTAGAATTTGCAAAATTATGGGTGCAAAATTATATTTTTTTGAAAAAATACTTTGTAGTCGGGCAATTTATTTCCTGTCATTCGCGGGGAATAAATTGCCCAACTATAAAATCTTCATTTGGAGTCGGGCAATTTATCGCTTAATGCTTTGAAAGTAGGCTATCCTTGAAAACTGTTTCATTATTTTCTTTGGAGGCAACTCAAAAGCAGGTTTTTTAAGATATTTTATTTTCATCATATGAATAAGCACTAACGCGCCCAATCATTAAAGTTTCGCTTTTTTCTAAATGCGCTGCGCAAAAAACGCATAATTTCGCAGACTACCAAACTGATTCCATAGCCACCTAAAGGTAAAAAATAAAATATCTAAAAAAGTGGGTAAAACAAGCGAAACCACTATCATTGTTTTGGCAGAAAAGATAATTTTCAAAAAAAACATTCAATCGGATGCTTTTTTTGAAAAAAATGCTTTCTTTGCACTATCAATTATTCTTATTCAACAACCATTAAAAACTGGAAAATGATTATCAATCGTCGAAATTTTGTAAAAAGTGCTTCCATCATGGCTTTGGGTGCGGGGATGCCTATCGAAGCGATTGCGGCGATGCGGCGGCGCATTTCGCCCAATGACAAGATTCAAGTCGGGGTCATTGGCATCAACGGGCAAGGCTATGCGAATCTAAAAGCCTTTTTGAAAAACAGTGAATTTGAATGTACCGCTATCGCCGAAGTGGACGAAAATGTGTATAACAAGCGGGCAGATGAGTTGGTAAAAAACGGTTTTAAAAAGCCTGTTTTTTACAGCGATTATCGTAAAATGTTGGATGACAAGGAGTTAGATGTCGTGATTATTGCAAGTCCAGACCATTGGCATTGCTTACAATTAGTGCATGCAATGGAAGCGGGTAAAGATGCTTTTGTGGAAAAGCCGATTGGCAATTCTATCAAAGAAATCAATATCATGACCAATGCCGTCAAAAAACACAATCGGATTGTGCAAGTCGCGCAATGGCAACGCAGTCAACCCCATTTTGTAGATGCGATTCAATTGGTGCATTCGGGCAAATTAGGGCGCATTCGCAATACCAAAACCAGTTTACTTCCAAAGCCGCTAATAAATTAATCGTGCCGAATTATCACAATGGGTATAAATTACCGAATTACTAATTTGGTACGGAAGGACAAAATCATTAATTAATTTGCATTTTTTAAAAAAAAATAGGTTTTTATTGGTTGAATCCAAAACTTTACCTATTTTTGTTGCAATAATTGAGAATGAATAGAATTATAAAGATGCCGCAACTAAAAAAGCGAATTACCATTCACGATATTGCTGCCGCATCTGGTTTTACGGCATCTACGGTTTCGAGAGCGTTGCAAAAGGATGAACGCATCAGTGATGCGACGCGAATCCTTATCGAATCTTTTGCCGAGCAAATGAATTATCGTTCCAACGCCGTTGCTTCGAGTTTGCGGACGGGTAAAAGTAAGATGATTGGAGTGGTGATTCCGCTATTTAATCGAACTTTTTTCGCGTCCATCATCGGCGGCATCGAAACCGTGATGAAACAAGCGGGTTATAGTGTGATGATTTGTCAATCCAATGACGAGTATGAAAGCGAAAAAGAAGCGATTCGGGCATTGATGCAGGCAAGAGTTGATGGTATTGCGATTTCGGTAGCGGCTCAAACGAACCATTTTGACCATATTCAACTCATTAAGAATGAGCAGATTCCGTTAATTTTGTTCGACAGGACGTGCGCCGAAATGGAGGGACATCAAGTGATTATTGACGATTTCAAAGGGGCAAAAGACGCTACTTTACATTTGCTTGAACAGGGTTGTCGCAAAATTGCGTATTTCGCGGGTTTGCAGCACCTCTCGACGCAGAAAAATAGAACACTCGGTTACAAAGCGGCATTAGCTGAAAAGGGTATTGCGTTTGATGATAACTTAATGATTATCACTCATTTAAAGGAAGGTTCGGGCGATAGTGCGGTGAATCTTTTGTACGAAAAAGGGATTGAATTTGATGGTATTTTTGCGGCTTCGGATTATTCAGCAGTTGCGGCGATGCGAAATTTGCAAAAAAGAGGGGTCGAAATTCCAAAATCAGTTGCGATTGTCGGGTTTTCGGATGAGCCTTTTACCGCGTTAGTGACTCCTGCATTGTCAACGGTTAATCAGCATACGAATCTTATGGGGCAAGCGGTTGCGAATTTGTTTATGACTCTTTTTCAAAAGGAGGAGCAACCTTCATTTGTGAATCCAATTATATTAGCACCTGAATTGATTATCAGAGCATCTTCTTTGAAAAAGTAGATTTTGTAGCTCTTTTTTTAAATTTATTTTATGCAATCGTTTGCATAAATAATGATAAATGATGAATTTTATAATTATTTGATTATTAAGTAATTATAAAATTGATAACAATGTTTCAGCAATTTTTGCTTTGGAAAAGGACGATACGATTGGAACACGGATGACGCGGATTGGGGCGGATTTGCACGGATTTTGGGGGTATTCAGACTCGAAACCCAAGCAAAACGAAGCAAAAAATCTGTGCAAATCCGCCTCAATCCGCGTCATCCGTGTTCCAATGGTATCGCTCTTTTCCAAAGCAAAAATTGCTGACAATTTTTATTTTTACTTAACTCAATTATAGCAATGAAAAAAAACTTACTGACCATTCTTTCTGTGTTTACGTTGACGCTTTCCGTTTACGGGCAAAAAGAAAAATGGATTTCTTTATTCGACGGCAAAACTTTGAATGGTTGGAATCAAAAAAATGGTAAAGCCCTATACGCCGTCGAAAAGGGCGAAATTGTGGGTACAACGGTCGCAAAGACATCGAATTCGTTCCTTTGCACGAATGTCGAATATGGTGATTTTATCTTTGAAGTCGAATTGAAAGTAGAAAATGCGATGAATTCAGGCATTCAATTCCGCAGTTTATCGAAGTCTGATTATCAAGATGGGCGCGTTCACGGCTATCAAATGGAGGTTGACCCGACAGACCGTGCTTGGTCTGGCGGCATTTACGACGAGGCGCGACGCGATTGGCTCTATATTCCCAATTTTAATCCCGAAGGCAAAAAGGCGTTCAAAATGGGGGATTGGAATCAATATCGCATCGAAGCCATTGGCAGTACCATCCGAACATGGATTAATGGCGTTCCGACCGCGCATTTGGTGGATGATATGACTGCAAAAGGTTTTATTGCGTTGCAAGTACACGCGATTTATGGTTCGATGAAGGAAGGGATGAAAATTCGTTGGAAAAACATTCGGATTCAAACGGAAAATCTAAAAGCAAGCGCACCTGATACTTGTCCTGTCATCAATTTGTTACAAAATAACCTTTCCGAACAGGAAAAAGCACAAGGTTGGCAATTGCTGTTTAATGGTAAAGATTTTACAGGTTGGCGGGCAGTGAACGGTACTAAAATGCCTGAAAAACGTTGGGCGGTAGCGGATGGCTGCATGCAAGTCAGTCCATCAGATGGTTCTGAAACGGGCAATGATATCGTGACCACAGAACAATATAGTGCTTTTGAGTTAGCTTTCGATTTTAAATTGAGTGAAGGTGCTAATTCGGGTGTAAAATATTTTGTCAATGAGGCATTTGATTCGGGCGGCAAATCGGGGATTGGTTTGGAATTTCAAGTTTTGGACGATGAAAAACATCCCGATGCAAAAATGGGGAGCGTTGGTAATCGTACTTTGGGCAGCCTTTATGACCTCATCCCATCTTATAAACAAGATAAGCGGTTTCAGAAAAAAATAGGTGAATGGAATTATGGGCGCGTTGTGGTTTATCCAAATAATATAGTGCAACATTGGCTTAATGGTTTCAAAGTATTGGAATATGAACGAAAAAGCAACATTTATAATGCTTTGGTAGCGCGCAGTAAGTACGAAAAGTATAAAGATTTTGGTGCGGCGGACAAAGGGCAAATTTTGTTACAAGATCATGGCAACAACGTTTTTTTCAAAAATATAAAAATTCGGACGTTGAAATAATGTTTGCCCCGAATTACCCGAATTAGCACGAATGATTTTTGTAAATTCGGGTAATTCGGGGCAAAATATTCAAAATCATTTATCATTCAACATTACTTAACAACATGGAAAGACGTGATTTTATAAAAAATTCTGTTTTAGCAGGCGGTGCGATGGCGTTTAGTGCCAAATCGTATGCTAAAATTATTGGTTCAAATGACCGTGTGCGTGTTGCAACGGTTGGCTTTGCGGATCGGCATCGCGCTTCGCATATTCCGCCTTTCAAGGCATTGATGAAGGAAATGAATTTTGAACTGGTTGCCGTTTCAGATATTTGGAATCGTCGTCGGGATGAGGGTAAAGCATTCATTGACAGTCAGTTAGGTACAAATATCAAAACGTTTCGCAACAATGAAGAACTCTACGCTTCCAAAATGGTAGATGCCGTTTTCATCAGTACCGCCGATTTTCAACATGCGTATCATACGATTGAAGCGGTCAAAGCGGGTTGTGATGTCTATGCAGAAAAACCTTTGGCGGAAACGATGGAGGATAATCGCGCTGTTTTGAAAGCGGTGAGAGATTCAAAACAAATTGTTCAAATTGGTTCGCAACGCCGTAGTGGTACCAATTATCATGCTGCCGAAGCGTTTATCAAATCGGGACAATTTGGACCCATTGTGATGGTCGAATTGATGTGGAATGTCAATCAGCCAGGTCGTTGGCGCAGACCCGCTTTGGTTAAAAACTTGCAAGAAAGTGATGTGGATTGGAAACGGTTCCTTATCAATCGTCCTGCCGACAAGTTTGACGCGCGCAAATTTTTGGAATATCGTTTATTTTGGCCCTATTCTTCGGGCATTCCTGGTCAGTGGATGAGCCATCAAATTGATACGGTACATTGGTTTACAGGTTTGCCACATCCGCGCAGTGTGGTTGCGAATGGCGGCATTTATCAATGGAAAGATGGTCGTACCAATGCCGATACCTTGACGGTGGTGTTTGATTACGGTCCGTTGAATGATATGAGTTCTGGTTTTCAAGTTCAATTTACGTCTCGTTTTTCGAATTCTGCGGGCGAAACCAAAGAATTGTATTATTCAAATGGCGGTATGATTAATTTGGATACCAACGAAATCTCAGATACAGGCGGTTTGCGCGAACGGGAAGCGGGTGCTATGGGTCTGTCTGCGAATTTGCTAAAACCACTCAAATTGAATGGCGACAAAGTGGCGTATGATGCGAATACAGGCAGTGACACTTTAACGCATAATCATGTCAAAAATTGGATGGAATGTATCCGCAGCCGCAAACAACCGAATGCGCCTATCGAAGCAGGTTATCAACACTCCATCGCAACGATTATGTCAAATGCGGCGTATCGGACTGGTTTGAAAGTGACTTTTGATGAAAAAAAGCAAGAAGTTTTGGCGGGTGGAAAACCATTTAAATATTGATTCCTACGGAATGACAAAACAAATAAAAGAGTCTGTTTTGGAAACCTTTAAGGTTTCCAAAACAGAACCTTTTAACTTTAATTTAAAAAGTATGAAAAAAAAAATATATATTTATGCACAATTCTATTTGGAATAGGAGTTGTCGCGCCCATTTTTGCTCAAAAATTGCCCAAAAAGAAGAAAACGATGGAAGCAATGACACTTGCCAATACGTATTTCATGCAAAAATGGACGGACGTAGGCAAGACCATCCTTACTAATAAAGAACGTCCAAGTCATATTTGGACACGGGGCGTTTATTACGAAGGTTTAATGCGTTTGTACAAACTCGACCCTAAAAAAGCCTATTTAGATTATGCGGTTTCATGGGGCGCGTTTCACAAATGGGGTTTTAGAAGTGGCGTTTATACCCGAAATGCAGATGATCAATGTTGTGGACAGACTTATATTGACTTGTACTTGTTGGACAAAAAAGAGGAACGGATTCAGAATATCAAAATGTGTATGGATAGTTTGGTTCGTTCTGAAAAAGTGGATGATTGGTCGTGGGTGGACGCGCTGCAAATGGCAATGCCTGTTTTGGCTCAGTTGGGGACGATTTATAAAGATAATCGGTATTATGAAAAGATGTTTTCCATGTACGATTACACTAAAAACAAGCATGGTGATAAGGGTTTATTCAATCCTGCGGATGGATTATGGTGGCGTGATAAAGATTTTGACCCACCTTACAAGACTCCCGCAGGCAAAAATTGTTATTGGTCGCGTGGAAATGGTTGGGTGGTTGCGGCATTGGTTCGGGTTTTGGATATTATGCCCAAAGACGCGCCGCATCGAGCCGAATATTTGAACGATTATTTAACGATGATGCAATCTTTATTGCCTTTGCAACGTGCTGACGGTTTTTGGAATGTGAGTTTGACGGACGAAACCGATTTTGGTGGTAAAGAATTGACAGGAACAGCCCTTTTTGTATATGGCATGGCTTGGGGTTTGAACAATGGCGTTTTAGAAAAACAAAAATACGCGCCCGCCGTAGCGAAAGCATGGAATCATTTGATAAAAGATTGTTTGCATCCAAATGGTTTTTTAGGTTTTGTGCAAAGTACGGGCAAAATGCCAAGCGAAGGACAACCGTTGTCGTATGATAAAATGCCTGATTTTGAAGATTATGGTTTAGGCTGTTTTTTATTAGCAGGCAGTGAAATATCATACAAATTTACTATTTTTAAGTTTTCAACAGTTCAACAAAAGGGAAAATGCAATTTCAAGGTGCCGATGAAAAACAAATGTTATTTGTAAAATTCATAGTGAATTGATTATCAATTCATTGTAAAATCCATCATTCATCCTTTATCATTCATCATTACACAAATTGTTTTTTCAGTTCATGTATTTTTAAAGTTAAATAACCATTCGGTATGAAAAAAGGCTCACTTACACTCAGCGCATTGTTGTTTTTATGCGCTTTTGTGTCCGCGCAAAGCATCAAAGGCAAAGTCTCCTCCGAAAAAGGGGAGCCACTAATCGGTGCCAGTATCATCGTTAAAGGCACCTCCAATGGCGTAATCACCGATATAGACGGTAATTATGAATTAACCAATGCCAAAGATGCTAAAATTTTGGTTTTCTCATTCATCGGTTACGACTCCAAAGACGTAGCGGTGAATGGTCAAACGACGATTGATGTTACCTTATCCGAAGGTTCGGCTTTGAATGAAGTCGTTGTTGTTGGTTATGGTACGCAGAAAAAAAGTCAAACGACGGGTGCGATTTCGTCGCTCAACTCCCGCCAATTAACCGAAATGCCGATTACGAGTTTGGGACAAGCCCTTCAAGGACGTGTTGCAGGGATTGACGTGGTTCAATCCGGTTCTAAGCCGGGTAGTGTTCCGTCCATTCGGATTCGGGGTCGTCGTTCTTTTCAGGCATCGAATGACCCGTTGTATATCGTGGACAACATTCCACTCGCAGGCGGTTATGAAGATTTCAACCCAGATGATGTGCAATCTATGGAGGTTTTGAAAGACGCAACTGCAACGGCTATTTATGGTGCAAGGGGCGCAAATGGTGTTGTCATCATCACCACCAAGCGCGGTGCCATGAAAGGTAAGAAAAAAACAACTATTAGTTATGACAATTACTTCGGTGTATCCAGTGTGTTGAAGCAATTGACTTTATTTACGGGAACTGAATTTGCAGAATATGTACGGGAATCGCGTCGGGGTGTTGCTACGGGCAGTATCTACAAAGATGCCAATGGTGTTCCTGTTCCGACAGGCGTTCAAAACGATTTTGCCGATTCCAAAGTGGACGTTTTCGACGCAAATGTGCTTGCAGGCATCAAAGCGGGGCGCAATACCCAATACCAAGATTTGATGTTGCAAACGGGTACGATGCAAAACCACTCTATCGGCGTTCAAGGTGGGGACGAGCGCACCTCGTTTTACATTGGCGGCTCTTATTTTAAAGATATTGGAGTTTCTCCCGGTTTGGATTACACGCGGATGACGTTGCGTGCAAATATTGACCACCAAATTACAGATCGTATTAAAGTGGGTCTTTCTACGTTTGGCATGCACAGTATCCGCAATGGTGCGAACTGGAATCCTTATGCTTTTGCTTTGCAGCAAAATCCATTAGGTTCTCCTTACATAGACCCTGCGGGTAATACGTCCGACCCTACAAATTATCTTTTTTCTCAAACCAATGATGCGCTTTTGACCAATCCGTTGTTTGAAATCATCCCTGGCGCACAGATTGATGAGCAAAAGCGTTTCCGAATTTTCAATTCGCTTTATGCGGAAGCTAAAATTATGGACGGTTTGACGTATCGGGTGAATTTTGGTCCCGACTTCACGGTTCAACGCGCAGGTCGTTTCATCGCTTCTCAGACGAATTTTGCTAAAGGCGGTAATAATTTTGCGTCTGTGGAGAATCGTTACGGATTCGATTACACATTGGAAAATATTGTGAATTATACGAAAGCGTTCGACAAACATAATTTAGGCATAACGGCTTTACATTCGATTCAAAGAGACAATTTTGAACAATTTATTGGTACAGGACAAGGCGTACCTGTTGGAAAACAATCCTTTTACAGATTAGATGCATCGAGTTTAAGTTTGCCATCGTCGTCTAACTTAATCGAATGGACGATTAACTCTTTCATGGGTCGTGTGAATTATGACTACGATAACAAATATTTATTAACCGCTACCATGCGTCGGGACGGTTCCAGCCGTTTCGGTGAGAACGTGAAATACGGTAATTTTCCGGGTGTGGCTTTGGGTTGGAACATCAACAATGAAGCCTTCTTGAAAAATGTCAAATGGGTTGATAATTTGAAACTTCGTGCCAGTTGGGGCGTTGTTGGGAATCAAGCGGTTGAGCCTTACCAAACTCAAGGTTTATTGGGTCGCTCGGTTTATGCTTTTGGCACCTCAGCAGCTTTTGGTTACCGTCCGACAACGATTGGTAATCCTGACTTAAAATGGGAACAATCTACAACTAAAAATATTGGTTTAGACTTCACTTTTTTGAGAGGTCGGATTCATGGTTCCTTAGAATTGTACCGTGTTAATACGACGGACTTGTTGTTGGCAGACCAATTACCTGCATCTACGGGTTTCCCTGCGGTAACGAAAAACGTCGGTGAAACGCAAAATCAAGGTTTTGAAGCAACCTTATCTACAATAAACGTGGATAAAGGCGGTTTCAAATGGACAACCGATTTCGCTTTCACTAAAAATCAGGAGCAAATTATCGCGCTTTACAACGGTAAAGTAGATGATATTGGTAATAAATGGTTTATTGGCAAGCCGTTGACGGCGATGTTTGACTATACTAAAGACGGTATTTGGCAATTAGGCGAAGAAGATAAAGCAAGATCTTATGGAACCCGCGTTGGTCAAATTAAGGTTACAGACTTGGACGGTGACGGTAAAATCACGCCATTGGACCGTAAATATATCGGTTCTGAAATTCCAAACTGGTCTGGTAGCTTCACGAGCCGTTTCAGTTACAAAGGTTTTGATGCGTCTATCATTATTTATGCACGGATTGGTCAACAGATTTTGTCTGGTTTCCACTTAAATAACAATCAATTGGCAGGTCGTTACCAACAAATCAAAGTAGATTATTGGACTCCTGCGAATCCAACCAATGAGTTTCCGCAGCCGAATAAAGACCAAGAGTCTCCTGTTTTCAATAGAACGTTGATTTATTTCGATGGTTCTTTTGTCAAAATACGGAATATCAACTTTGGTTATACGTTGCCCGATAATTTGACTAAAAAATTAGGTATCGAGTCCCTTCGTATCTTCTCAAGTATCCAACAACCTAAAATTTGGTCTCAATACATGACCAAATATAATGGTGTGGATCCAGAAATTTCAGAAGGTAAATCCGTTGGTAATGATGTTACGCCTGCAACGAAGGTTATAACATTAGGTTTGAATGTCAAATTCTA
>JAAFJT010000081.1 GCA_013298955.1 Chitinophagales bacterium | reverse complement strand
TTTCTTAGATGAAAAGTGCTTAAAATTTTTGAAATAGGATGCGTATGATTTTAAGGATTTTAAGGATTTTCTTAGATGAAAAGTGCTTAAAATTTTTGAAATAGGATGCGTATGATTTTAAGGATTTTAAGGATTTTCTTAGATGAAAAGTGCTTAAAATTTTTGAAATAGGATGCGTATGATTTTAAGGATTTCAAGGACTTTCTTAGATGAAAAGTGCTTAAAATTTTTGAAATAGGATGCGTATGATTTTAAGGACTTTAAGGACTTTCTTAGATGAAAAGTGCTTAAAATTTTTGAAATAGGATGCGTATGATTTTAAGGATTTTAAGGACTTCAAGGACTTTCTCAGATGAAAAGTGCTTATTTAAACTGAAAAAATCCTTAAAATCCTTAAAATCATACGCATCCTATTTCAAAAATTTTAAGCACTTTTATAAATTATTTAAATAATTAAAAATCAATGATATACGTGTCACCATTAAAATAATTTTTGTAAAAAAAACCAAACAAGTCGTGTCACAATTAAAAGATTTTTAGTAAAAAAAAATAATTATTACTTTCTTACCAAAAATAAAATAGAAAACATTACTTTTGCCGCCATGAGTTTGATACCAAACTTATGTTAATTTTAACTCGAAATAATTTTTATCATTTTTCTAAAAATCAGCTATTCATGAAAAAACGTTCCATTCTTGTTTTTTCCCTTATTGTTAGTACTTTGGTTGGCTTGCAGGCACAGCGTTATTTAACGCCCCAATTTTCAGGCGCGACTCGCTCTACAGCCATTTATGGTCAAAATTTTACGATTCTTCCCCTTTTAGCGGGTGGTCGCTTCACACGGCAACCTTTGGTTTGTGATATTTACCAACCGACTGGGGACACTGCTTCGGGTCGTCCGTTGATGATATTTATGTCAACCAGTAACTTTTTGCCAAAATCAGTGCGTAGAAATCCTTTGGGAGACCGCCGCGATTCAGTGGCTGTTGAAATGTGTAATCGTTTTGCTAAATTAGGTTATGTAACGGCTGCGATAGATTATCGTCAAGGTTGGAATCCGATTGCACAACCTGAAGCGTCTCGGACGGCGGGTCTTATCAATGCAGCGTATCGCGGTATTCAAGATGTGCGTACAGCTATTCGCTTCTTCAAATTACAAGCTGCCGCGCTCAAAATTGATACAAGCCGTATCATGGTGATTGGTGAAGGCACAGGTGGTTACCTTGCTATGGGTGCTGCCAGCTTAAACACGTATAATAAAATTTTATCAACAAAGTACCCTGCGGGTAAATTCATCACAGTTGTAGGTGGCAATCCGATTCCAATGGTTATTGAAGCCTATAATGGAAACGTTTGGGGTACAAAGCCTGATACTGCTACGATTTCACCTGTTGGTTTCCCTTATCCTGTTGGAGATACGTTGTTTGTACCCAATTACGGTACGGTCAGTACGGGACACCGTTTGACGGTTAATATGGGTGGTGCTATTGGTGACGCGACATGGTTGGATTCATTAAGCACGCCTTTGATTTCGGTGGCATGTCCGCATGACCAAAATGCACCTTACCGCGATGGTGTTTTAGGTGTTGGTATTGGTGGAGGACAAACCTTGCCTGTACTTCGGGTTCAAGGCAGTCATTGGATATCTCAAAGAGCTGATAGTTTAGGTATCAATAAGGTATTTGAAAAATTGAGCCCTGCTTATGACCCTTACAAAGCGATTGCAAGGTCTCGTAATGATGCTCGTTACTACCAAGATACGTTCAATACTTATGGACCAGCTTATGCAACTTCTTTGTTCCCTATTATTGGAAGAAGTAGAGGTGACTCTGCGCCTTATCAATGGTGGAGTACAGATACATCCGCAGCAAATCCCGGTGGACCGAACCCTTGGGGACTTGATTCAGCAGCTTTGGCGGGTAATCCGGGCATGAGTGCTGTAAAAGCACGCCTTTATTTGGATTCTATCATGACTTTCATTGTTCCACGCGCTTGTTTAGGCTTGGATTTGAAACCATGTGCAGGTGTTGTATCAGGTACAAGAGAAGTGTTAGCGTTGAACGCATATTTGAAATTGGCTCCAAACCCTGCGACAAACGAAGTTCGTTTCGAGAGTGAAGAAATCAATCCAATGCGTGCAATTGAATTATATGACATCAGCGGTCGTATGGTGGCGCAACAAACAAATATCAATACTTCTAATTTCACGATGCAACGCAATGGCTTACCACAAGGTATCTATGTGGCGAAAGTGCGTTTCGATAGTGGCGTATTGGCTAAGAAATTGATGTTTGAAGAATAAAAGTACATTTTTTATTCATAGTATATTTATTTTTAAAGCGGCTCTTTGGTAACAAAGAGCCGCTTTTTATCTATTTGACAGAAGTACGGATTTTTGCGGGTGTGCAGTTTGTGCGAATTTCTTGAATTGTGCTTCAAGAAATTCGCATAAGCTGCACATCCGTCCTATTCAAAATTAAGGTAAGTGAACTATGATTTAGATTGATTGGATTATGATACAATCCAAATAATCCAATCAATTCAAGTATTACTTAGGTTTTTTCACATTATCTTGAAGGATAGTGGCTTTTTTTAAGCGTTCTTCGTGTTTTTTGCGTCGAATATCTTTATATTTTTGAGCCAATTCGCGCAAACCCAGTTCCTTCTTATTACACTGACGATGATAACTCACTACGGTCATCCGCGCCATATCTTCGGGATAGGTCACGCCTGTCTGCCGCAAATACTCCGAAAACCGAGAACCATCATAAAAACCCCAATTTTGACACATCCATAAGCCCAATCCGGATACTTTTTGTTCGACTTCCTCCTCTTTCAACGCGATAAATTTGGTTTTGACCTCCGTTTCCAATTTCTTATCCAACTCTTTAAACGCATCAAAAATATCAATCGGGATATAAACGCCGCCCAATTGCGTTTGTTGAATGCGCCATTCTCGACTTTTAGCGATTTCGGTGGGTGTATTGCCCGGTTTTAAGGCAGGGCGCGTCGTTTGTGCCGACATTGAGGCAAAGGCAAGCGCGATAAAAGGGAAAAACAAAAGTTTTTTTAAGCTATTCATTTGACATAGTTGTTTAAATTCATCGCTTAAACGCAAAGGTGCTTTATTTTATTGAATCAAGAGTGAAGGAATTGTAGGAATTATAGGAAAGAATGTTTCCTTTATTCTTACAATTCCTTCATTCCTGATTCTAACATTAAAAATATTGTTCATAAAATTCCAAAATGCGTTCATCCACTCGAATATCTTGCGGACGCAATTTTTGTTTCAAAACAATGCCTTCCAATGTTCGACATCGGCTCAACGCAACATACGTCTGTCCATGTTCAAACGCGCCCGCGCCCAAATCAATAATCACTTTATCAAAGGTCTTGCCCTGACTTTTATGAATCGTAATCGCCCAAGCCAATCGCAACGGATATTGTTTAAACGTGCCAGTAGATTCCGATTCGATGGTTTCGGCATTGGTTGGCGAAATTTTATATCGTTGAAGCTCCCAACTCGTCTTTTCAACCTCAATTCGTTTCAACGCGCCATCTTTTTGTTCAATCTGTACATAGATACTTTCATCGGTCAATTGCACGACTTTCCCAATCGTGCCATTGACAAATTCGCGCTTCATATCATTGCGCACAAACATGACTTGCGCTCCCAATTTTAATTTCAAAATCGGGTCTGCGGGCATGAGTTTTGGGTCGAAATTGCCCGAAACATCGCCCAAAAACGTATATTCTCGAGTGGTCAAAGCATCTAAGGCTTTCGTATTGAGTTGATCCACCAACGCATTTCGAGCCGAAAGCGTTATAAAATATTCTTTGGAATTAAAATTCGGCTTATGTCTTTGATTCAAATCATCCAAATCATCGTAATCGATTTGATTCAAACGCACCGCATCCAGCAACCGAATAAAATGGCGTGCTTCCTGCCGATACACTTTTTTCAATTCAAAGGTTTCTAACATAAAGTCTTTATCTTGAAACACTTTCGCATGAAAGAAAAAAGGCGATTCATAGGCTGTTTTGAAATACAATTGTTCTTCGGGACTCGCCACCACAGGCGGCAATTGAAATAAATCGCCAAAAAAGATGACTTGAACGCCGCCAAATGGTTTCGGATTTTGGCGATTGATGCGCAAAGCGTAGTCAATATTATCCACCATATCCGCCCGCACCATTGAAATTTCATCAATAATTAAAATTTGTAATCTTTGATAAATGCGGCGGTCTTTCCGCGCCTGAATCTCGGAACGTTGAATCAATTTCGCAGGAAAACCAAAAAAAGAATGAATGGTCTGTCCTTGCACGTTGAGCGCGGCAACCCCAGTGGGCGCGAGTACCACCGATTTTTTGCGAGTCGTATTTTTGAAAAGGGAGAGTAACGTTGATTTGCCCGTCCCTGCGCGTCCCGTAATGAACAAATTCTTATTCGTTTTTTCCAACATGTCTAACGCGGCTTCAAAATCGCCTGTTAATTCCATCGGTTGTTTTTCCATTGTATTTTACTCATTTATTAAATCTTGAATATTATCAATAATGCGCCCTAAATTATTATCTGATTATTTGCTTCTTCTGATTTGTCATAAGATAGATGCAAGAAAAATAGTCGTCATGGATTCTGTTTCAAGCGTTCGGATTCCAATAGAAATGCTTCCCATTCCGATACCGAAAGTTGTACGAAAATAGGTTGTCCTTGTTGATTGACGGCGTAATTGACTTGTGGTATCATTGTATTGATATTTTACGACAAATATAATGCTTTTGGTGAGGAAATAAAAAATTTAAGCCGTTTTTTTTTATTTACAAAATGTTTTTGGTTTGAAAACTTTGGGACGTGTGTGTGTTGTTTGTTTGAATGGGTTTTTTTGCCCCAAACAAACAACATACACACGTCCCCCAAAAGTCTTTTTTCTGCCCCAAACGGTATTACCGCACAACTTAGGTTATTAACAAAAAATAAATAAAAATTTTAGTGAAAATTTCGCTAATTGTGAAAATTAATTTATCTTTGTGCCGTGATTCAGATAAATTGCTTTTCAGCGACTTGTAATTGACAACCCTGATTCATAATCAATTATTTTAAGTTTTAAAATAAATAAAAATTTGATTATTAAAACTTAATAAAACCAAATTTATTCAATATTTATGACGGCAACCACTCAAACGTATTCATCTCCGCCGCAAATGCACCTCAATGGTGCATTTAGCGAAAATTTCGCTACCATTTTAACGCCCGAAGCGTTAGAATTTTTAACAGCATTACATCTAAAATTCAATCCACGTCGAAAAGTGTTGTTGAATGCCCGCATCGAACGCCAAAAACGCATTGATGCAGGTGAATTACCTGATTTCCTACCTGAAACGGCACCGATTCGCGCCACAAATTGGAAAATCGCACCTGTTCGGGCGGATTTGCAAGACCGTCGCGTGGAAATTACGGGCCCTGTGGAGCGAAAAATGGTCATTAATGCCCTCAATTCGGGTGCAAAAGTCTTCATGGCGGATTTTGAAGATAGTAATACGCCGTCTTGGGACAATAATATAGGTGGACAAATCAATCTCCGCGATGCAGTCAATGGAACGATTACTTACGCAAATCCACAAAATAGTAAAACTTATTGTTTGAATAAAACCGTCGCTACGCTCATGGTGCGCCCACGCGGTTGGCATTTGGAGGAAAAGCAAATTCAAGTGTTGGGCGAAAATATGAGTGGTAGTTTAGTAGATTTTGGGTTGTTTATTTTTCATAATATCAAATCGCTGATTTCCAAAGGTTCTGCTCCTTATTTTTACTTGCCGAAATTGGAAAGTCATTTAGAAGCACGCCTTTGGAATGATGTTTTTGTATTCAGTCAGAGCTATCTATCTGTAAATCAAGGACTTATCAAAGCGACCGTTTTAATTGAAACCATTTTAGCCGCGTTTGAAACCGATGAAATTTTATACGAATTGCGTGAACATTCGGCGGGTTTGAATTGTGGAAGATGGGATTATATCTTTTCTTACATCAAAAAGTTTCGGAATTTAACAGGTTTTGTATTGCCCGACCGCGCAAAAGTGACGATGACAACACCTTTTTTGAGTGCATATTGTCAATTGGTGGTTAAAAATTGTCATCGTAGAGGCGCACATGCAATGGGCGGTATGGCGGCGCAGATTCCAATTAAAAACAATTTGATTGAAAATGATGCGGCAATGGCGCGAGTTCACGCAGATAAATGGCGTGAAGTGATGATTGGTTATGACGGAACGTGGGTTGCGCATCCTGGATTAGTGCCGATTGCGATGAATGTTTTCAATGAAAATATGCCTTTGGCGAATCAAGTTGATAAACAATTGCTTGATTATCAATGTGTTGCGAATGATTTGTTAGCCGTTCCGAAAGGCACGATTACGGAAGCGGGTTTGCGCCAAAATATCAATGTTGGGATTTTGTATTTGGAAAGTTGGTTGCGCGGGAATGGCGCGGCGGCGATTCATCACCTCATGGAAGATGCGGCAACGGCGGAAATTTCGCGGACGCAGGTGTGGCAATGGTTGCAAAATGCTTCCAAATTGGAAGATGGCAGAACGATTGATTTGAAATTATATCAAGAGTTGAAATCAGATGAGTTGAAAAACATAGAACAATATGTTGGAAAATCGGCATATCAAAACGGGCGATTTGCGGCAGCGATTGCTTTATTTGACGAATTGGTATGCAGCGCAGATTATATTGATTTTTTAACATTACCTGCTTACGAATTGATTAACACATAGGACACATAGTGGAACATAGAACACATAGGGGAACATAGGGGAACATAGAACACATAGGACACATAGGGGAACATAGAACACATAGGTGATTCTGTCTATGGGTTCTATACATTTAAACAAGACCCTATGTGTTCTATGTCCTCCTATGTCTCCTATGTGTTCCAAGTATAACCAAATTATATTTTTTTCTAACCAATTTAACGATTAAAAAATGTCTCAAAATTTGCAAAAAGCGCAATTATTAGCGCAAGACTGGGCAACAAACCCACGTTGGAAAGGTGTGACCCGCCCATATTCTGCACAAGATGTTTTAAAATTGCGCGGTTCGGTTGACATCGAACACACAATTGCGCGTATCGGCGCAGAAAAGCTATGGCGCAAAATCAATAATCAACAATTTGTTGGAGCATTAGGTTGTTTGACGGGCAATCAAGCGGTGCAAGCGGTGACCGCAGGTTTGGATGCCATTTATTTGAGTGGCTGGCAAGTCGCTGCCGATGCCAATTTGTCGGGTCAAATGTATCCTGACCAATCGTTGTATCCTGCAAATTCGGTTCCGTCAGTCGTGAAACGCATTAATAATGCCCTTTTGCGCCGTGACCAAATCCAAAGTGTGGCGGGTGAAGGCAAAATAGATTGGCTCGCGCCGATTATGGCAGATGCAGAAGCAGGTTTTGGCGGCAATTTGAACGCTTACGAATTGATGAAAGAGATGATTGAAGCAGGTGCGGCGGGCGTTCACTTTGAAGATCAATTGTCATCTGCAAAAAAATGTGGGCATTTGGGCGGAAAAGTGTTGGTTCCAACGCAAGAAGCCATTAATAAATTGGTTGCGGCACGTTTGGCAGCAGATGTTGCGGGGGTTTCGACGGTGTTAGTGGCGCGTACCGATGCAGAAGCCGCCAATCTTTTGACCTCCGATATTGACCCGCGTGACCATGAGTTTGTAACGGGCGAACGGACGAATGAAGGTTTTTATCATGTAAAAAATGGTTTGGCTCAATGTATTTCACGCGGTTTGTCTTACGCGCCGTATGCAGATTTAATTTGGATGGAAACATCTAATCCAGATTTAGGTTTGGCAAAAGAGTTTGCAGACGCAATAAAAGCCGTTTATCCTGACCAATTACTGGCTTACAATTGTTCGCCGTCGTTCAATTGGTCGAAATATATGAATATTGGTGATATGGAAAATTTTCGTGAAAATATTGCGGCGTTGGGTTATAAATTCCAATTTATTACATTAGCGGGTTTCCATGCGTTGAATACTTCAATGTTTGAATTGTCTTTGGCGTACAAACAACGCGGCATGGCAGGTTTTTCGGAATTGCAACAACGCGAATTTGCATTGCAAACCAAAGGTTTTGCGGCGATTAAACATCAAAGTTTTGTTGGAACGGGCTATTTTGATTTTGTACAAGAGGTGGTTCAGCAAGGCACTTCTTCGACAAGTGCGATGAAAGATAGTACAGAAACAGCTCAATTTTAAACAAATGGTAGCAAGTTGATTTGGTTGTGTTACATTATAGTCGGAAGTGGTTGCTGTATTGCAACCACTTTTTTTTATAATTTTAAGGCATTAAGTAGGAAATAAGGAAGTGATGTAAAAGAAGCGATCATTTTTTTTATCTAAATAATTGATAATCAGCTATATATACCGTTTGGAAGGTTTGAAACCTTCCAAACGGTGTTACGATTAAAAACGGTGTTAAATCGTAGAAGCGATTAAAAACGGTAAAATAAACCTGCTTGCAGCAAACCGTAATGAAGCGCACGATTCCCATGATGATTATCATAAATATATTTTGCGGACATTTGTAACTGCCAAGTCTCATAAATAGGCACCGAACAACCCACTCCCGCAAACCACCAATGATCATAAGTACGCCCTTCATTCATGATTTTAACACTTTTTTCGTCCTCTGTCCGTTGATTCGTGTATTCAAACTCAGTTTTGTTGGGCAAAATCGCTCTTAATTGATAACCACTTGTCAAAAAAGGTTGCCATTTTGGAAATATCGACAACTGATATTTCAACCCAAATCCTAAATGCCAAGCATTGACCGCTCCCTCAATGTAATCCAATTTAAAATCCGTTCCCACATTTGTAGGCGCGGTGGGCAATCGAAACGGTTCACCATCGGCAGGTAGTTCAAATATTTTATAAGATAATTGTGCATAATCCATTGATAATCCGAAAGTTAGGTTTTTGATAAATGTAAAATCACTATATAATCCTTGCCAATGTGTCAAATTAACATTGGCGGGCATAGCTGTCCATTTAGAAATGCCTTGTTGAATGCCAATACCAATTGGCTTTATGCGAATCGGTAATTTTTTAAGCAGGCGAATTGCAGGTTTATCCAAATTTTCAATTGTTTCATCTATTAATTCAGTAGATAATGCTGTTATGGACAATAATTTTAAACGATTATTTTCCAATAAAGGCGTTTCTAAAAATCGTTTTTGAGCCTGTGCTCCCATTAAAGTGTTTAAAGAGTCACTTTTAACATTTATTATTTTGCCATTTGTACTAAAACCAACATGATTATTTTGATGAATTGCGTTTTGAAAATTTATTTCCCAATCCTGCAATGAATACGTTTTTTTTTCAAAGCTAAGAGAATTGGATGCAACACCCTGATTATCCTTTGAAAACGGTTTCATTCGATTTATAATTTCATTATTTTGATTTTCATCAAAATGATTCATCGAATTATTTGTTTTTGACAGCATAATCAAAGGCTCACCCAATTTCAAAGCCTTTAAAAAACCACTATATATATACGTGTAAATCGTATCATGTTGAAAAATCGTATCGCGTATCACCTGTGTCAACGATGGCACGAGCGCGACTTGTGCAGGCGTGAAAGCGCAATACGCTTGCCACACATTGCCACTCGCAAGAAAGAAAACCAGCCAAAACCATTTCCAAAATCGTTTTTTTGCTTGCTTTTGGTCTAAAATAGCGGCAACTTTTAACCAATTTTCGCGTTTTCGAGGAAATTCACCCTTTTCGGCTAAATGTTCCCGAAAAAAATCATCATCTGCTGATTCATTATAAAAATCTCGCTCGTTCATGTTATAACGCTATTAAAAAAATTTAAGGAAATTGTTTTTAGGAAATGATAAATCTATAAAATACTGATTATCAATATTTTGGAATCATTTCGCAGCATGGATTTGGGTTAGAAAATTTTTTCATTCAGCAAATGTTTTAAATGAAATCGCGCCCTTGATAGATTGGACTTGGAACTCCCAACCGAAATATTTAGTAATTCCGCAATTTCAGGGTGCGTATAGCCATCAATCACATATAAATTAAAAACAGTTCGATATTGGGTAGGCAATTTTTTAACATATTCTAAAATTTTTTCTCGTGTCAATTGTTCCACAATATCCGATTCCATTCCAACTTTCCATGCCATCTCCAAATCATTCTGTTGAATCATCTTCTTTTTTTTTAATAAATCTAATGCCGTATTGATGATAATTCGGCGTAACCAACTTTTAAATGACAATTCTGGATTATATAATCGGTCAATATGAGTAAATACTTTCACAAAACTATCATTCACCACTTCTTCCGCGATTTCGACCGTCGGCGTATAGCGAATCGCTACCGACATCGCATAATTATAAAACAAATTAAACATCTGTTCTTGCCCTTGCCGTTCCTGCCTTTGGCAACTTTGAACAATTTCAGCAAAAGTTTGGTCTTTCATGTAGTCCATAATTGCAAGATTCCGTCAAACGGATTGTTTTAAATAAAAGAGATAGATGCTCACAGTCAACATTACATTTGCAACCTAATAATAGGTTTAAACCATACTACTAAAACGGAAAAAAGGGTTGCGTCTCTTTTTTTAGAATTTGGACGCAACCCTTTTTTCAAAAAAAGAGTATAGGCATTTGTAAAGAAATTTAATGCTGAAATAAAATTAAATCATTAATTTTCATTGATTTATATAATTCATTAATTCATTATTCATTGAAAATGGAAAGAAGAACTTTTTTATCAACGCTTGGAATCGGTGCAGCTTTTGCGCTCACAGCGACTTGTATCGGCGGTTGCACGAAAGATGCGGCGGTCATCCCGAATGCTGAAATACTTTCCCCCGAATTCAAAAATCAGTTTATTTCAAAACCACTTTTTTTAAAACCGACTTCTCGCCCATTTTGACTTGAATCAAATATTGACCTTTCGGCAACGCGCTCAAATCTAAAGTTTTTTCATTCATAAATGTTTGATACTGAACTAATTGTCCTTGTGTATTCATTACTGCCACTGCTGCTTGACCTGCATAATTATCAGCTTTCACCGTCAACAATTGTGTTGTAGGATTTGGGTAAACCGTCAAAATAGGGGAGGAGTCTGTTTCCTTTACGGGCGAAATCGCTTGAAACAATACGCGTTTTGTACCTGCAATCGCATTATCACCTGACGTGCCGCCATTATTATTTGCCGCCATGACCACAAAATAGAATGTAATATTATTGTTAACTAAGGTAGCAGGTGCTTTCCAAGTAAACGTCCAAGCCGCCGCACCCGATGTAAAACTTTTGCGTGCATTATTGCGAATGTAGGTTCGTGTACCTAATGTTGCCAAACCCGAGCCAGTGCCAATGGTCAAAGTACCACAATTGGCATTCGCACCATCCAAACAGGTCAATTCAAAACCCGTATTCACAGCATTGGCAATCGTACCTGTCAAGGTCAACGTATATGTCATGTTAGGTCTCACCGTGTCGGGTAAGCCTGACAAAACGACCGTTCCTGTGTACGCACCGCCCGAATGACAACCTGCGGCGGTGCTGCAAGTGGTTTCTGTCGGTGCGCCTGTAACGCCTAATGGTGGATTGGTCGGGTCAAGCGCAGTGTTGATTTGCCAACAAGCAAATAATGCAGTAGAAACTTTCCAAATATTGTTTTTCATGCTGGTAGAAATAATGATAATTTTTTTTTAACAAAACGTATTGTTACGCCTATCTTTACGATAAAAGCGTTTTGTGGGTTGCTTTTTAAAATCGAAAATTAGTGGTTAGTACGCATTAGGAACATAAATATATCGTCGAATTGAAACTTTGGCGTGGTGAGAAATTACCTGAAAAGGATTGAGTCAATTAGTGAATTATTTAGAAACTCAGTAAGTTTCTGACAGTTATTTGTTGTGTTTTGACCATGCGAAATTGAAAAATTGAGCTTCGGAATGGACGATTTTTCAAGGTAAACAAATTTTTATGGTTGGGGGCTACACTTTCACTTTCCTAAAAAATGGTTGTTAATATTCATTTAATGAATTATATTAAATAAATATATGATTTACGAATTAGTTAATTAAATATTAAGGAAAACTTAGAATTGAAGTACATTTTCCATGTTAATTCATTATATTTGGCAGAAAATGGGCAAATATACCCACATTCCGCCAAATATAGCACTTTAACATCCAATCAATCCACCCAATCCAAGTTTTAAAAATTGAAATCAAAGCCCAATCGAACTGAAAAAGGACTTGCTTCTGGATTATCCAAATAATTCAATCGCCAAACGGCGGATAATTTCAATACTTTAAATATATTTTCAATGCCTATATCTGCCTCCATGTACGGTTGATTCGGTACCCTGAAACCAATGTAATTATTCGGACTTGCCACCGCAGGATTGAAAAGATTTAATTTATTATTATTCAAATTCGCGGTTGTCATTGTTCCTACAACGGCTCTGAATGAAGCGACTTCGCGCCAATTCAACCGCCGCAATAACGGTAACTTATTGAAAATCAATCCTTCAAAGTGGTGCGTCAAGTTCATCGTCACGAAAGCATCGGCGGCAAATTCGTAATTATTCATCCCATTGAAAGACCATCTATCGTATCCGCGAGACTCGTTGCCCAACATGACGTGCAGTAAAGGCATGGGCAATGTCCCAAAAGTCTTGCCTGCTGTAAACCACCAACTCGTCCATCCAATCGGATTTACATCCAATCGACCCGAATAATCTAATTCTACTTTATGGTAATTCGCGCCGACTCCTTTGCCGCCCATCCCAAACGTATATTGCATTTCCAAAATCGGCTTCCGATTGGTAATCGTCGTCCGACCAAAAGCGTTATCAATGTATTTTTCACCTTGCGAATACCGAAATTTCAAAATACCTTCTGTCGTAGTCAAGGACGTATCTACTTGGGTCGGGATTTCGGGATTCCTCAAATACGCGTAATTGAAACCCGTGCCTGCGCCCACAGGATGACGCAAAGGCGTAAGCGTCCGATTCAATAAGATGATTTTATTGGATAAACCGCCTTTCCAATACCGTTCATAAAACATTTTAGATTCCTGCATCGCGGTCAATTTAAACAACACAGGACGGCGATAAAACCCTGAAAACCAATTACTTGAATTGGTCGATTCCGTATTTAAACTATTGGAAATAATATCTTTTACATGAGACGCACCAATGACAATGCGCGGTTTCCGACTCATAATCCATTTCCAATGCGCCCCATATTTCCATTCTTTATCCTGCAAACCATACGCCGCATAACCGCCGACTCGGTATCGTTCACTCAACGTTTGATTGGTTTGAATGCCCAATCGAAATCGATGTCCTTCCACAGGGTTTTTGGAATACGTAGAAAAATACGGACCTAAATCAATCTTTCCAATACTTTTATAACCACTCAATAGGGTTTCCAAAATATCCACATAGGATTTGTAAATCGGCACATTTTTAATGCTGTCAATCATCGTATAAACCGCTTGTTCATTTTTAGACAAACTTTCATGTCGATTTTGTTCCCAAAAGGCTTTATCTTTTTTCAAATCGGCGGCATCAATATCCACTGCGTCAATCGTTGGAATTTTTAAACTTTCCAGTGTTTCTGCAAATTTATAGGCTTTAAAAGTAGTCGTTTTGCGCCCAATAATGCCCGGTTTCTCCTTCAAAGCCTCAAAATTAATCACAATTTTCGATTTGACAGGCAACCACCGTGTTTGTGCAAAATCAAATTCTTGATACAAAATCAATCGATTGATGAGATTAATGTTGACATTCGTAGGCATTTTCATCGTCACGCGTTCCACCGCAAACGAACTATCAATCACCCACATATCGCCTTCAAAAACGGTTTCTTTCTTGCGACGCGGTTTGAATCGAATTTTATAACTTTTATGTCCTTCAATTTGGCTGCTATCAATTAAGTAAAATTCGTAATACAAAAACGCACTTGTCGATAATGGTCCCGCAAAAGATTTGTTAAACAAGTAAAACCAATCATCATAAATGTCAAAATCATTCTCCACTTCCCGAACATATTCCATTAAACTTTCATTCGTACCAACGGTTTGTTCGGCGGTTGGAATATTTTTCAATTTGAAATCGCCCGGTGTATGATATGTATTTGCCATTTGTTCATACATATAGACAGGGAGAAATGCTAATTCATCCGAAGTGCTATCAATATTGTCAAAAACGAACTTAAAAGGTTGAAAAACCTTCGATTTGCCCAATTTTTTATCAATATGAATCAAATCTACCTCCGTTTTTGAATACGATTCGCATTGAAAAGGCGGCAAATTGGTAGCTCGATTTTTATCTTTTCGTTTCACCACATTTCGGATAATGGGATGTGCAGGGTTCTCACCCGCCAAAATCACCACCTCATTCAAGGCACTTGTACCAGAACCAAGAGCCATTGAAATCTCTTGTTCGGGCAGATTTGGAACTATTTTTTTACAAATCGTGTCATATCCAATCATAGAGGCGCAAACCAAAGCGTTATTCGTTTGTAAGGGCAATGTTAATAAATAATTGCCGTCAATGTCTGTCAATGTTTCATTTTTTGTACTTTTGACCCAGACATGGCAAAAAGGCAATGTTTCTTTCGTTTCAGCATCTGTAACTTGTCCTTTGACTGTTAGATTTTGTGCCAACAAGGTGTTTGAAAAGGTAGTTGTGCCAACAAAAGCAATCAAACTACACGCAATTTGAATAATAAATTTCCTTAACATAGATTAAAATAGGTTTAGGGTTGAAAGCCGTCCAAATACAAGACGTTATAATAAGGTTATAGGTAAATCAAAAATATATAATTTTTTGTTAAAATTTTAAAAAATCCTAATTTTGGATTTTTATTCATATAACCCAAGTTGCGCGGTAGGTGGCTTTGCTGCCGAAAAGAGGGCGATGGGGACGTGTGTGTGTTGTTTTTTGGCATGGGCAAAGCCCATTCCAAAAAACAACACACACACGTCCCCAGAAAGTCTTTTTTCTGCCTAAAACGGCATTACCGCGCAACTTAGGTTAAGATATGTTTTTGAAAATTTTGACATCTGATTTTAAAGCCATACTTTTGAGTTCTTTTTGAAACCGCAGTCGTTCAAGAAAACGCTCTAAAACGAAAATTATATGAAAACAATCTATGCGTTAATTGCATCCATAGACAATTATCCCATTCCTGCACACCAATTAAATGGTTGTGTCAATGATGCTCGCGCCTTTTCCGAGTATTTGAAAAAATTTGCAGCTGCGAATGCGCTGCCTATCAAAACCGTCGAATTATTTGACGAAAACGCCAAAAGGCAGCGCATTATCAATGGTTTTCAGCATTTTAACGCTGCAAAGGACGGTGATATGTGCGTTTTTTACTATTCTGGTCATGGTTCGCAGATGCCCGCGCCCAAAGAATTTTGGGACGAATCCGATGGTATGAGCGAAACGATGGTTTGTTACGATTCGCGGCTTCCCAAAGGACGCGATTTGGCAGATAAAGAATTGGGTTATTTGATTTGGAAAGCGTCGGGCGGCAAAGATTTGCATTTTTTGGTCGTAACAGATTGTTGCCATTCGGGAACGATTACGCGGGATTTGTCCGTCAAAAGTCGGATGGCAGACCCTGCGGTGTCGCACGTTAAAGCGCGAGAATATTTAGGTTTTGCTGAATATGTGAAAGGTGAAAATAGCCTTCAACCACCTGCGGCGCGACATGTGCATTTGGCAGCCGCGAAAGATGATGAAACCGCTAAAGAATATGGTATCAATGGCGAACAACGCGGTGTTTTCACGTATTCGTTGGTCGAAGTCCTTGAATCGACGGGCGGACGCACCACTTATGCGAGTTTGATGGAAGCCGTGAATGCCAAAGTGCAAAATCGGGTCAAAGAACAATCGCCTCAATTCAGTGGTCATGGTTTTCAAAATAAAACCAATTTATCGTTTTTAGGCGATGATGCAACCAAAACTGCGAAGGATTATTTATTGACTTTTGATAAAAATTGGGGTTGGATTGTGAAAGCGGGTGCATTGCAAGGCATTCCGACGGCGGGCGCGACGTTCAGAACCGCCGATGACACGCTTTTAACTACCAAACAAGTTAATGTCAATCATTCGGTCGTCACAGGAACGGACGGAATCGCTCGAGATACGCAACATCGGGTGCAATTGGAAAGCATCGAATTTCAACGCACGCGCATTGGCATTTCGGCGGACAGTGCCGAAAAAGGGGAAGCCTTGATACGCAAAGGTTGGTCAGACCAACGCATGCCGTTATTGGAATGGGCGGAAAATCCTGATACGGCGGATTATTTGATTCGGGCTTATAATGGTTCGTTTCGGTTGACGACTTTGACGAGTGAAGTGCCGCTTTTTCGGCGCGTGAAAGAGTATAGTTTGCCTGCGGTTTATGCCTTTTTGGAAGATGTGGAACGGGTAGCGAATTTTGATAATCGGAAACGATTGCAAAATCCAAATACGAAATTGCCGAAAGAATACATTACGATTACGGTCACGAATGAGGCAAAAGAGGAAGTGAACGCGCCTTATGTGTTCCGTCAAGCGGAAGCGGGCGTTGAAACGCGGATTAGTGTAAGCGTTCAAAATACGAGTCCGCGTGCTTTGTGGGTAAGTTTTTTGGGGTTTGGAGTCGATTATTCGATTACAAACCAATATTTGCCGAAAAGACACCTGCAATCAGGGCAAATTGCGCGGATTGAAGTCAATAATCAACCCAATATTCCCTTGTTGGTTCCAGAAGAATTATTGAGTTGGGGCGTGAGCGAGATTGACGAAAGTTTCCGTATTTTCGTCAGTTCGGATGAACCGAATACAGACCCTTTCAATCAAGATGGCTTAAAATTAGATTTGAAAATCAAAGGCGACCGCCCAATTGGAATCGGAAAAGCGACCCAAATGGCGTTGAATACCGCCGATTGGTGTGTGATTGACGTGCCTTACACGTTGATTTCGCCCATGCCTGAGCATTATTTGCAACAAAATCGGGCTGTTGCGTTGACGGAATGGATGTCGGTACAAGCACCCAAAGGTTTTGCGGCAACGGCTACCTTGTCTGCGGACACACCTGCGCAACAATCAGGAACTAAAAAAGCAACTCGGAAAATGCGCGGCAGTTCCAAAGTGGCGTTAAACGAAGGTTTGGCAAATGCGCCGTCTTTGAATGTATTGGAATTGAAAGGGATTCAAGGCAAATTAAGCGAAGCGAATCCATTGAAAATCAATATTCAAAATATTGAAAAAGAAGATCATGTCATTGCGTTACAATACGATGCCAAATCGGGTTTGTATTTTCCAATTGGTCGGAGTGTGGATGGCGTGATTCACATTACAGATACGCCGCAAGTCGCGCAAGATGTCGCAACGAGAAGTTTATTTGGAACGGTTAAAATATTGTTTCAAAAATTGATTGTCAGCAAATTGACGGGCGAATTTGAATATCCATTATTGCGTATGGCG
>JAAFJT010000080.1 GCA_013298955.1 Chitinophagales bacterium | reverse complement strand
CTGCGCATGGAAACGGATGAATCGTTGCAGCAGCATCGTCAAACGTTGTTGCAAGGGCTGATGACACAAACGCAGGCACTCGAAAAAAACAGTTTTATCGTGCAGCAACACGCCAAATGGGTTGATAAATTTCGGGATGCCGCGATTTGGAATGCGCTCAATGAGTTGGAAATCAAACAGTTATTAGAACATGTTGCGCCCTTAGTCGTGGAAATAGAGACCGATGAAATGACCAAACGGTTCGATGCCTTGTCTTATGACCTTCAAATTTTAACCTATTTGAACGATGGCAAACAAGTTTCTTTTGCTGAAAAAATCCAAAAGATTGCCTCCAAATTGGCTCAAAAAACAGCGATTCCAAAAGTTGCACAAGAAATCCCCCTTTTAAACGCGGTACAAACCGATGCGTATTGGGCAAATGTGTCTGTGACGGGTTTGGAAGCGTTGCGGAAATCTTTTCGGGATTTAATGCCTTTTTTCGACCCTGATAAACGCGAAATCGTCTATACCCAATATGAAGACCATTTTTTGGGCATCGCCACTGAACAAAATATGCTGTATCAACCGCAAAAAGTTTTGACCTATCGCGGTAAACCCACTATCGAGGTCACCACCGTACGGCTTGCCTTTGCAGAATTGTTTCAACAAAAATTGAATCCTGTGCAAACGCAATTTTTGGAATCCATCATCGATTATTTTGGACAGCAAGGCATGTTGGAATTAAAAATGTTGTTTAAACCGCCTTTTACCGATATTTATTCGGGCAATATGCGCCAATTGTTTGATGAGCCTATGATGGAACAAATCAAAGAAATCATTGTGCGTGTGAATAGGCGCGTCTGAATTAGGATGCAAAATAATATTTAACCCGTTCACTCCTTTGTCTGCATGTGGATTTTTTTTAAAATCCACCGAATCCACATGCAGACCCATACAGCTTTAAACTATAAGTTAGATTCATCAATCAAAATAACTCCAAAAACACTTTAAAATAAGCAAAAATAAAATTTTTATTTCAAATAAAACTAAAAATGCCCCTTTTTATACTGTTTTTGAAAAAGGTATCTTAATTTAGAATTAAAACCAACTACTTTCAATTACCTTTGTTCTCCAATTAAAAATATTCAAACAATAGCAATGGCTGACCAAAAAAAGGGACTCTATACGCCCGAACTCGAAAGCGATGCCTGCGGTACAGGTTTAATCGCTAACCTTAATGGCATTAAATCGCATCAACTTGTCGAAGATGCGCTCACCATGTTGACCAATATGGAACATCGCGGGGCTTGCGGTTGCGAACCCAATACAGGAGATGGGGCTGGGATTATGCTGCAAACGCCTCATGCGTTTTTTGTCAAAAAATGTAAAGAATTGGGTTTTGACCTGCCCGATTTTGGACATTATGGGGTGGGTGTGGTCTTTTTTCCGCAAGATAGGACGTTGCGCAACCAATGTCGCGAACTTTTATCCGATTATATTGACGAATTAGGGTTTGATTTGTTGGGCTATCGCATGATGCCGACTGATAATGAAGCCGTAGGCGATAGTGCCGTCAGCGTCGAGCCGCGTATGGAACACGTCTTTGTTAAGCCTAAAAAGGCGGATTGGGTTAAAATTGAATTGGAACGAAAATTATATGTTTTAAGAAAATATTCGACACATAAGATTCATCAGACCTATCCTGCGACGCAAGAGCATTTTTATATTGCGTCTTTTTCGTATAAAACCGTTTTGTACAAAGGGCAATTGACGACGCATCAAGTGCGTCCTTATTTCCAAGATTTGCATGATGAATTGTTCGTATCTGCGATTGCTTTAATCCATTCGCGGTTTTCGACGAACACGGTTCCGAAATGGAAATTGGCGCAACCGTTTCGTTACATTGCGCACAATGGCGAAATCAATACCATCATGGGCAACATCAACTGGTGGAAATCAAAGGAATCGCTGATGAAATCAACGGTTTTTTCAGATGATGAATTGCAAAAATTGTATCCTGTTTGTGGTCAAGCCTTGTCGGATTCGGCTAATTTTGATAATGTATTAGAATTTTTAATTATGAATGGGCGGTCTCTGCCGCATGCTTTGATGATGATGATTCCCGAAGCATGGCAGCAAGACGCACAAATGTCGGATTATAAAAAATCGTTTTATGAATACCATGAGACGATGATGGAACCTTGGGATGGACCCGCCGCCGTTTGTTTTTCGGATGGAATTGTGGTGGGAGCGATGTTGGATAGGAATGGTTTGCGCCCTTTGCGGTATCAAATCACAGCCGATAATGTATTAATTGCCGCTTCGGAAGCGGGTGCTTTGCCGATAGACCCTGCGAAAATCGTTTTCAAAGGGCGTTTACAACCCGGTAAAATGTTGATTGCCGACTTGGAACAACATCGGATTGTGGGCGATGAAGAAGTGAAAAAGATTGTTTGTCAAAACCATACGTATAACAAATGGTTGTTAGATAATAAAGTCACCTTAGACCGTTTGAACGCACCCGCCCTGCATCATGCGGATAATGAATCTGAAAAATATTTATTAGAAAAACAACAATTGTTTGGTTTCTCGCGGGAGGATTTGAAATTAATCCTTGCGCCGATGACCGCTTCGGGCGATGAACCGATTGGTTCGATGGGGGTCGATACGCCTTTGGCGATTTTATCCAAACAATCGCAACATTTAAGCCATTATTTCAAACAATTATTTGCCCAAGTGACCAATCCACCGATTGACCCGATTCGAGAACGGGCGGTGATGTCGTTGAATATGAAATTGGGCAGTTGTGGCAATATGTTGATAGTGGGCGAAGCACAAGCTCGTTTTATTGATTTAGAACAGCCTGTTTTGACCAATGTAGAATTGGAAAAAATTAAGCAAATTAATCATAAACATTTCGTTTCCAGTACCATAGATATTACATTTGAATCGGATGCACAGAAAGGCAAATTGAAATATGCCATTCAACGCATTTGTGCAGAAGCGGAATCTGCGGTGCGGAGTGGCGCGAATATTTTGATATTGAGTGACCGCGAAAGTGATATTTTGAACGCGCCGATTCCGTCTTTATTGGCGCAAGGCGCGGTGCATCATCACTTGATTCGGGAAGGGTTGCGCAGCAATTGCAGCATCATCATCGAAGCGGGCGATGTGCGCGAGACGCATCATTTTGCCACTTTGTTGAGTTACGGCGCGTCTGCGGTGAATCCGTACATGGCTTTTGCGACGATTCAAGCACTTTCAGATAAGAAAGTCATTGCATATGATTTCAAAAAAGCGTCGGCGATGTACATCAAAGCGATTGGCAAAGGATTGTTGAAAGTCATGTCTAAAATTGGGATTTCGACCTTACAATCGTATGCAGGTGCGCAGATTTTTGAGATATTGGGGTTAAATTCAGAAGTGGTTGGCAGGTGTTTTACGAAAACGATTTCGCGGATTGAAGGGATTGGTTTTGATGGTATTGCGGAAGAGGTATTGGTGCGGCATCGGTTGGCGTATCCTGATAATGCGTTTAAAATCAACGAGTTAGAAGTCGGCGGCGTGTATCAATGGAAGCGACAAGGTGAATTTCACTTGTTCAATCCGGGTACGATTCATCATTTGCAAGTGGCTTCGCGCAATAATGATGCGGTTTCCTATCGAAAATATGCTGATTTAATCAATCAACAATCGGAACAAGCGTGTACGTTGCGCGGTTTGCTGACCTTTCGGAAACGCGAAGGCATTCCGATTTCAGAAGTCGAACCAATTGAAGGTATTTTGAAACGGTTTGCAACGGGCGCGATGTCGTTTGGTTCGATTTCGCATGAAGCGCATGCAACGTTAGCAATTGCAATGAATCGAATTGGTGGAAAATCTAATTCTGGTGAAGGCGGTGAAGACGAAATTCGATTTGGTCAAAAAGAAAATGGTGATTGGGAACGGTCGGCGATTAAACAAGTGGCTTCTGGACGATTCGGTGTCACGAGTCATTATTTGGCAAATGCCGATGAATTGCAAATAAAAATGGCTCAGGGCGCGAAACCGGGCGAAGGTGGACAACTTCCGGGACATAAAGTCGATGATTGGATTGGTCGGGTTCGGCATTCAACGCCGGGTGTTGGTTTGATTTCGCCGCCACCGCACCATGATATTTATTCGATTGAGGATTTGGCGCAATTGATTTTTGATTTAAAAAATGCAAATCGGGCAGCGCGCATCAATGTCAAATTGGTGTCGAAAGCGGGTGTGGGCGTGATTGCGTCAGGCGTTGCGAAGGCGAAAGCGGACGCGATTTTGATTGCAGGACATGACGGCGGAACGGGTGCATCCCCGATTTCGTCGGTTCGACACGCGGGTTTGCCTTGGGAATTGGGCTTGGCGGAAACGCATCAAACGTTGGTTAAGAACAAGTTACGCGATAGAGTCACCGTTCAAACGGATGGACAATTGCGGACGGGGCGCGATATAGCGATTGCGGCATTGTTGGGCGCGGAAGAATGGGGCGTTGCGACGGCGGCATTGGTGGTAGAAGGTTGTATTATGATGAGAAAATGTCATGTGAATACCTGTCCTGTTGGGATTGCGACGCAAGACCCTGAATTGCGCAAGCGTTTCACAGGCAAACCTGAACATGTGGTCAATTTTTTCAAATTTTTAGCGAATGATTTGCGTGAAATCATGGCATCGCTTGGTTTTAGGACGGTGAATGAGATGATTGGACAAGTGCAAGTGTTGAAAATCAATAAAAATATTCCTCATTGGAAATATAAAATGGTGGATTTAAGTCCGATTTTGTACAAAGAACCTGCGGATGAATCGGTGGGTTTATACAAAAAACAGGAGCAAGACCATGGTATTAAAAAAGTATTAGATACAAAACTCATTAAGAATCTTGCATTTAACATGAGTCAAGGCAAATCTTATTCGGGCGAGTACAAAATCAAAAATACGGATAGAGCAGTGGGCGCGATGCTTTCCAATGAGATTTCTAAACAATATGGCGGCGCAGGTTTGCCAGAGGATACGATTCAAATTCGGTTTAGGGGTGCTGCGGGGCAAAGTTTTGGCGCGTTTTCGGCGAAAGGCATTAAATTTACGTTGGAAGGTGAATCCAATGATTATTTTGGCAAAGGGCTTTCTGGCGCAAAATTAATTGTGTCAAAAGACCGAAAAGCCCCATTTGATGCGGATAAAAATATTATTATTGGAAATGTGGCGTTGTACGGCGCGACTTCTGGCGAAGTGTATATTAGTGGGATGGCAGGTGAACGATTTGCGGTGCGCAATTCGGGTGCGAAAGCCGTCGTGGAAGGCATTGGCGATCATGGTTGCGAATATATGACGGGCGGTGTTGTATTGGTTTTGGGCGAAACGGGACAAAATTTTGCGGCGGGAATGAGTGGCGGTATTGCCTACATTTTCGACCCGAATCGAAGTTTTAAACAAAATTGTAATACGGAAATGATTGATTTTGACCCACTTGAAGCAGCTGATTTGGAAATCGTGCGAACCATGTTGCGCGACCATTTCCGATATACCGCTTCTAAAAAAGCATTGAAGGTATTGGAAAATTGGGATGGGCAGGTAGCAAATTGGGTCAAAGTGATGCCGAGAGATTACAAAGCAGTATTGTTGAAAAGACAAGCGAAAGCAGCAGAAGTGTCTGTAATGGTTTGATGATTCATAACGCATTTAAGAGTTCGTAAATAAATTGCCTAACTATTAAATGGGTTATTGCGGAATCGTTGGCAATACTTGCATGAATGCGTTCCATGAATTGCTTCAAACATGAGACATTAAAAAATTCATTAAATTTTAAAATGGCATCTATTCAATTGAATAGATGCCATTTTTTGTTTTAAAATTCTTGTTTTAAAAATTTAAAATGAGCGTATTTAAAACAAACAAATACGAAAAAAAAACATTTTTAATGCCCAAAACGTTTTAAAAAATACGCCTTTTAAACATTTTATACAAAAATTAAAAACTGAATTTATAAAAAGATTGTTTGTTTTTAGGTCATATTTAGAACGGCTTATATTTGTTTAATGCTGTCATAAACCGTTTAAAATCAGTGAAAAACGAAGTGAATTGTATCAAATTTATATAAAATGAATAAGATTTAAAAAAATCTACAAAAAATTTTAAAATTTTTTATTTAGAATATGATTCAACATAGATTCATAAATGTTTGAATAACAAGCGTTTAAGAATGGAAAAAACAACAAATTGTAGAACAAATAGAGAAAAAAGCGGCGTATAGCGAACAAATATTTTGACAATGTTTGTTTCTAAATTGAAATTGTTTTACCTTTGTGCCGAAGATTTTAAAACACTTTTCAAAAGCGTTTTAAAATCCAACTGGACAAATTTTTTTTCACCTTAAACCACAACAAGCCATGATACGAGAAGACAGGGTATTGTTAAATGACCGTTTTGTAAAAGTCTTCCAGATTCTGGAATCGAAAGGCGTTATCGTCAAAAATGATCGCAACGGCAGAGGTGTCGGCGATGTAGCAGAAAAAGTACTCGGCAACAAGAGTTATGGACATATCATTCGCGCTTATTTAGATACATCTTCCAAAAGAGTGATTGATTACGGTCAAGCTCGCGCTTTTTGCCGCGCTTATGGCGTGAGTGAGGAGTTTGTGATTGAAGGCACAGGCAGCCCTTTTGCAACCGATACGCCGAACTCGGAGATTTACAACATGTATCTCCACACCGAAAATAAAAATAACGGTAATATTCTTTTCACAACGACCCAAGCATTTGCTGGTTCGACAGCGGGTTTGGACACTTTCGCCCGCGAATCCAATAATTACTTCTCTCTACCCGGCATTACAGGCAATAATTTGGTCGCCTTCCCGATTATGGGCAATTCGATGGAGCCGATTATTTGCAATGGCGATGTGGTGGTTTGCCGCGAAATGGGCAATTTCAATGACATTAAAGAAAATGACATCTATGCAGTGCGTTCTAATGGCTCTGTTTGGGTGAAATACGTGCAAGTCATCAAGACACGCGGTCGCGTTTCGCACTTGAAATTGATGTCTGCGAACTATCTTGAACATGACCCGTTCACCGAAGAAGTGACGGATCATACGCGTTTATATAAAGTAATCCGTCGTATCAGTCAGTTCTAAGAAATGAATCCAGAGTAAAAAGCGTAGGTTTCGGAAACCTTGAAGGTTTCCGAAACCTATCCTACATTGTTAAAATTTTTTTTGCCAAAATGTTAGATGAATGGTTACTTTTGTTGTGAAAAACAAAAATTGCGCTTCATGGGAACGATTTTACGCAAATTAGTACGCAATCTGAATCTTTTATTGGTTATTTTAACCCTTTTATCCTATTTTGCTCCGAAAACGCCGCCTGATAAATCTTGGTTATTGATATTTTTGGGGTTAGGTTATCCTTGGTTGTTGTTGGCGAATTTTTTATGTTTGGTTTTCTGGATTTTCAAATGGGATAGATGGGCATGGTTGTCGGGAATGACTTTGTTGCTCGGGATTGGGCATATTCCGTCGGTTATCGGCATGCATCCGATAGGCGAAACGGTTACTGCTGCGCCTTGTAAAGTGTTGACTTACAACATTAACTATTTGGAACTCAATAACTTCCGCAAAAGCAAAGCACAAGCGGCTGTTAAAATGAATCATTTTATCGAAACCACCGCGCCCGATGTGATTTGCCTGCAAGAATCGGCGGCGGGCCCGCGCAATTGGGAAAAAAATTGTACGACCTTACCGATTTTGCGGAATTATCCATTTTACACCCTCGAATTGACCAATCAAGTCAATATTGCTTCCAAAAAACCGATTTTGGCGCATGGCAATGTCCCATTATTCAAAGGCAATGGTTCTAATGGTTGTACTTTTGCGGATATTGAAATGGGCAATCAAACCATTCGGTTTTATGCCCTGCATTTGCAATCCAATAAAATTTCGATGATGGCAGATGAAGTTGCCAAAACAGGCGATGTTCAAAATGAAAAAACATGGTTTGAAGTCGAAAAAATGCTCCGAATTGTCAAAAAAAATACGAAAATTCGGGCTACACAAGCGCGTCAAGTCAAGGATCATATCTTAAAAAGTCCTTATCCTGTGGTCGTTTTGGGTGATTTTAATGATAATCCCATGTCGCACACCTATCATATTATTGCAGATAAATTGAAAGATGGCTTTCGCGCAAAGGCTTTCGGGCGGAGTACGACCTATTCGGGCAGCATTCCCGGTTTGAAAATTGACCATATTTTGACTTCGCCAAGCATTGATTTTATGAGTTATGAGATTGTGCGTGTCCCATATTCCGACCATTATCCAACGATTGCGCAACTCCATTTTTGATAAATATACAAATTGGAACGCGGATGACGCGGATTTAGCGGATGAGCGCGGATTTTTTTGAATTTATGCTCAAAATTTGTAAAAATTCAAAAAAAAATCCGCGCTCATCCGCTAAATCTGCGTCATCCGTGTTCCAATAGTATTACAAAAATACTACTTTTGTCCAATCAAAATGATTTTTTTATGAATCCAACAATCAAAAAAGCGGTTTTAATATTTTTAATAGGCATTTTCGCACTCAGTTCCTATCAAATGGTGCATTTACCGCTTTGGGGCTGGTGGACGTTTCTATGGTCTATCACGTTTTGGGCTATTTTAGTGTTGCTTTTTGAAAAACGATATGAAACCAAATGGTTGCTCTATTCAACGATTGCAGGCGCATTTTTGGCAATCGGCTTTCCGCCTTCGCCTTTGACACCATTGATGTTTGTAGGTTTTTTCCCTTTATTAATCATTGAAAATGAATGGATTACGCAAAATGATAAAAAACAAGGTATTTTCAAATACGCTTTAAATGCGTTTGTGATTTGGAATGTCGGTGCGACTTGGTGGGTTCCGAATGCAGGTTTTTTCGGTGGTTTTTTGGCGAATCACCTCAATTCGTTGTTCATGGCAACCGTTTTTTGGGCATTTTGCAAAACCGATAGGATTTTTCAAAATTGCGATACTTTAAAACCATTATTTAAAAAAATATTAAAATATGTTGCATTTATAACCTATTGGATTTCATTTGAATACCTGCATTTAAATTGGGAATTATCTTGGTCTTGGTTGAATCTTGGAAATGCTTTTGCCCAAGTGCCGATGTGGATTCAATGGTACGAATATACAGGGATTTTTGGCGGGACGTTGTGGATATTGTTGTCTAATATTTTAATTTTTGAAATTTATTTAAATCATAAAACGATTCAACGCCCGCAATTGTATTTAAAATTATCATGGATTATTTTGCCTATTTTGATTTCGGGAATACGATATTTTACGTTTGATTTAAATACAAAACAAAATACGGCAACCGTCGTTTCAGTACATCCCGATTTTGAACCTTTTTCTGAAAAATTCAATATGTCTGCCGACCAACAAGTTCAGGCATTTATCCGTTTTTCCGCTACGCAAGTCGATTCGACTACCGATTATTTAGTTTTTCCAGAAACAAGTTTCAATTTTGGCAAAATAGACAGTTGGCAACAACAAATGATGGTTCAAAATTTAAAATCATATGTAAATCAATACCCAAAATTAAATTTGGTAATGGGCATTAGTGCTTTAAAAGTTTTCAAAAAAGGGGAACCTCATTCTCGCGCAACCCGCACCTACAAGAGTTTTTCAGATACAACTTTTTACGAAGCGTATAATGCTGCTACTCAAATCACTGCGCAAACCGATTCGATGCCTTTGGCAATTAAAAGTAAATTAGTTCCAGGTCCCGAGTTGTTACCTTATAGCCAATTTCTGTTTTTTTTAAATCCCATTTTTGCAAAATTAGATGGCACTGTGGAAGGTTTAGGCGTGCAAAAACACCGTTCTGTCTTTTTTAACAAAACACACACGACTGGTGTAGCACCGATTATTTGCTATGAATCTATTTTTGGCGAATATTGTGCTGAATATGCGCGACGCGGGGCGCAAGCCTTTTTCGTCGTGACGAATGATGGTTGGTGGGATGATAGTCCCGGTTTTAGACAACATGCTTTGTTTAGTCAATTGCGGGCGATAGAATGTCGGCGCGATGTGGTGCGTTCTGCGAACATGGGGCATTCGTGTTTCATCAATCAGCGCGGTGACATGACTCAACAAACTGCTTACGGCAAAGGTGGCGCGATAAAAGGGACGATTCGACTTAATTCCGACCTTACTTTTTATGCCAAATATGGCGATTTGATAGCAGTCGTATCAGTTTGGTTCGCAGGTTTTTCAATGATACTTGCACTTTTTTTTCGATATGAAAAATAATAAGTTGAGACTTGGAACACATAGTTCACATAGGAAGACATAGGACACATAGAGGTTTTCTGTCGAAATAGGCATAATAGGAAAACACTATATGTCCTATGCCTTCCTATGTGAACTCTGTGTTTCAAAAAGTACCTATGCAAAAAGTTTATTTTTTTAACAAAAATCGGGAACTATTTCAACTTTACATTTGTTTTGCATACGCTTTTAACCAAAGCCTGAACTGTCTCTTTTCATCGAAAATGCCCATTCTAAATTCTTTATGGCTCTTAAAATTGGTTCGTCCGCACCTGATTTTACCCTGTTTGCAGATTCTAAAAAAGAAGTGAAACTGCACGACTTGAAAGGTAAAAATGTCGTCATCTTGTTTTTCCCCCAAGCCTTCACGAGTGTCTGCACTGCCGAACTCTGTGATGCCCGCGATAATATGAATGTGTATGAAACCTTAGACGCCGAGATTTTGGCGATTTCGGTGGATTCCATCTTCACACTCGCTCAATTTAAAAAAGAATATGATTATAATTTCCCTATGTTATCCGATTTTAACAAGGAAGTGAGTACATTATATGGCGTTTTGTATGAAAATTTTGTTTTCGGCATGAAAGGTGTTTCCAAAAGAGCAGCTTTCGTCGTGGATAAAAAAGGGATTTTGCGCCATATTGACATTTTGGAAAATGCGGGTAAAATGCCTAACTTTAAAGCGATTAAAACCGCTTTAGAACAACTAAAGCATTGATAATCATTTTATTATAAAAAACAACTCAGAATTATGAAATACCAATTAGAGACCGTAGAAGTGTTGGAAGATGTTGAACTCGAATTGGACAGCATTGTTTTCGATGCGCATTTAATCGTCTATAATGATGAAGTCAACACGTTTGATTGGGTGATTGAATGCTTCACGCAAATCCTGCGACACACTTCCGAACAAGCCGAACAATTGGCTTGTATCATTCATTACAAAGGCAAAGCGACGGTCAAAACGGCGGCGAAAAAAATTTTGTTGCCTTTCAAAGATGCGTTATTGGAACGCGGGCTGGCTGCTGTTATCGAAGAAACGGTTGCGTAAAGTACTGAAAAACAATCTTTTATACCGTTTGGAGGGTTTCAAACCCTCCAAACGGTTACTTCTATAAAACAATTCCTTATATGCCTGTTTTCTGGCTGCATCCTGACCGTATTGAATTTCCAAATCCGAATTTTGCCGATGAAGACGGCATTGTGGCAGTGGGCGGAGACCTCTCGCCAAAGCGGTTGTTATTGGCGTATCGCAAAGGGCTTTTTCCTTGGTACAATGAAAATGAACCGATTTTATGGTGGTGTTTAAATCCGCGCTTAGTGTTGTTTCCCAAAGATTTATACATTGCAAAAAGTATGCGTCCTTATTTCAATCAACAAAAATTTAAAGTGACTTTTGATACGCAGTTTGAGCAAGTGGTGCGGGCTTGTCAGCAAAATGCGCGGAGAGGGCAGGAAAATGGGACTTGGATTTCGGAAGATATTGTGGAAGCGTATGTGCGGATGCACGATTTGGGTTTTGGGCATTCGGTGGAAGTTTGGCAGGACGATATTTTGGTGGGTGGATTGTATGGGATTTCGATTGGGAAGGTTTTTTTTGGAGAATCCATGTTTGCAAATGTGAGTAACGCCTCGAAAGTGGGTTTTATCACGTTAGTACAACGGTTAACGGCATTGGGTTATTGGCTTATCGATTGTCAGCAGCAGACGCAACACCTGTCCTCTATGGGTGCGCAACCGATTCCAAGAACGATGTTTTTAAAAATTTTGAAAAAAAATGAACTTGAACCCGATAATGCAGGTTCGTGGAAATCGTGGAATAGTTGAATTCAAAAATGCCTAAGTACTTCAAGTTAAATAACCTATCCAAAAGGTCGGCGAGGTTTCAACCTCGCCGACCTTGATTCGATACCAATAGGTTGATTATCAATGAGTTCCATTTGGATCGTTTATTGCGATTCAACTACTTAATTCAAAAAAGATGATTCAAAAAAATATTTTTATAATAATGATTATCAGCACTTTATCCTGTACCGAGAAAACGGCGTTTGAAGATGAAACCATTTCCAAAGAGCGCGTTCGGATTGAAACAGGGAAAGATGTTGAAATCATTTATAGCGATTCTGCTCACATCAAAGCACGAGTGACGGCTCCCGATTTGTTATACTTTACGGATAAAAGTAATCCAAAACAAGAATTTACACATGGCGTAAAAGCCTTTTTTTATGATTTGGCAGAGCAACAACAGAGCGTTTTGGTCGGCAAATATGCGATTCGCGCTGAACAAAAAGGCATAACGATTATCCGCGATAGTGTCATTTGGGAAAGTACGGTGGAAGGGCGATTGGAAACATCTGAATTGGTTTGGGATGAACGAACCAATATCATTTCGACCGAAAAACCAGTTACGATTCGCCAAAAAGGGCAAATTATTCATGGAATTGGGTTTAAAACCGATGAAAAATTACAACGGTGGCGCATCAATGTCCCAACAGGACAGATGAAAGTAGATGATATTACAAAATCTTTACAATAGGATACAATTGGAACACGGATAACGCGGATGGGGCGGATTTTCACGGATTTTTTTATAAAAAATCCGTGAAAAATCCGCCCCATAGGACAGATGAAAGTAGATGATATTACAAAATCTTTACAATAGGATACAATTGGAACACAGATAACGCGGATGGGGCGGATTTTCACGGATTTTTTTATAAAAAAATCCGTGAAAATCCGCCCCATCCGCGTTATCCGTGTTCCAATTGTATCGTAATAATCCAATTACGCAAATCGCCGATACGCATTAAACAAACGCTCTGGCAATTCGTCTCGACAAGCTGATAAATAATCATTATATGAACAAGGTATCAAACGGTGTCTTTCCTGCTTTTTGCGCGTTTTGACAGGTATCTGAACCCACCACCGCCCACTTTTATGGCTTTTCCAAAACGTAATCTGAAAATCAAACTCCTTGACATCCACAATATATTGGGTCAAATTGCGCATCCCAATCGGATAATCTTGTTTTCGATTGTAAAAACCTTCCATAAAATACCAAATCAATTGCGCCACCGATTGTGCTGTCACGTCTGTCGATAACGGGTCTTGTATATGAAAACCATAAATACCAAATGCCGTTAATTTATCACTCATACCCGCATAGCGCGCCAATTGGCAAGCCTCCTCCAACCACAATCCACTTGGATTCGGACTCAATTGAGCAGGTGCCTCGATTTTTTTCAACGCTGCCAGATGACAGCACATTAAATCAGCATCTCGGATGAACGGTTCTGCTTCCTCTAAATTAGCTTTCAACTTGCCCAAACGGACGTGTTCATACACCTTTTGGTCAAAAAAGCGCAACGCGGCGGGCGGTGTACAGTGCGATTGATACCCAATCACATTACAATGAAAAAGATGCGAAGGGCGTTCTTCTAAAATGCGTTGCCAAACGGGACTCGTTATAGGCGCATGTACAGTGGATTCGTTCCCCATTTTAGGGATAAAACGCATGGTTTCGTCTAAAATCGTGAGATTAATGAGTAATTTATGTTGTTGATAGGCTTGAAAAAGCCCCCAAAGCATATTTTCATCGGAACCAATACAAATCGGACAAATGCCCGATTGAAGCAATTCGGTTATCAAGGGAATCCAAAAAGAAGGGTCCCCATTCCGAACATTGCCTAAATCCGCACAATTGAAATGTTTGAAAGGAAACATCATAGGATACAATTGCCTCCGCACCGCATCCGCAGATGCCGCATCTATGCCAATCAACGCACATTTGACATCCTTTAAATCGGGGAAATCATGGGGCGCGTCAGCGGAGTAAAGGCGCATTTGGTGCATCATTGTTCCATGAGGAAGCATTGTACCCGTACCTATTGTTAAAATTTTTCCCGGTTGCACCGGTTGAAGCCAATTTTGGAGCATAGATTTTAAAAAGTTGAGTCTTGTTTTGACGCAAAATAATACTAAAAGCGTATTGATGTGAAAAAAGTTTGCAAATTTCATCCTTTTTGCAAATTATTTGACAATAAAATGTTAACGCATAAAAGATATTTATTTACCTTTGTGTAGAATTTTTAATAAGAAACTTCATATATGATAAATAAGAGCTTTTTAAGGGATAAAAGCCCTTTTTACCAACTAAATATCGTTTTTTGACCGTATTAGCGAACCAGCCTAAAAAAAAATCGTAATGTAAGATACAGAAAATACCTGTTCTGGAATAGTTATTGAGTAGTGGTGCAACGATGGAAAACACAACATTTGTAACAGTAACGCGTAAAAAATAAAAAAATTAGTGCGTGACTAACTGACACAATTTCGGTCTCCTGCAATGGTTTTCCAAATAATTTCATGATTTATCAGTCCGCCTTTTTGTGAAAAAATTTCGATCAAATAATTTTTTATTGGAAAAACAAAAATTAGGTCATGTATTTGTATTAAACGATTATGTTTTTGTAAAATACATTGTCACATTATATTGAAAATGTCTTTACAGTTAAAACATAAATTTTGTTAAAAAAGTACTTTTTTAAGTCACAATTCAATCTTTTTAGCTTTTTTTCTATATCAAAAATAGTAAAATAATGTTTTTTATTATTTTTAATTTATACCTGTTGAAAAAAGAGTAAAAAAAATTGTGACATTAAAAAAAACAGACTAAATTTGTAGCAAATTATAAAATCATCATATTATTTAATCTAAGATAATTCATTTTAATCATCAAAGTTTCAACCCTATGACTAAGAACAAGTATTTATTGGGCATATTTGCGAGCTTAACGCTTAGTGCGAATGCTCAAAAAGAAAAAGTTGCTGACGCAAGTACAGGCAACTACAAAGTTTTTGCAACCGACCAAACAGAATTGGGCATTCACGCAGGCGTAACTGGACTTCATGGAGATGTGGGTCGTGACCTTGCAAGTACATTAGGTTTTGGTGTAGGCTTTCATGTGCGCAAAGCCTTAGACTATACTTGGTCTTTGCGTTTGGATGCAGGCTATGAGCAACTTAATGGTGGTTCTGGTGCAGGTAGTACAGATCCTAAACAAACAACGATTGCTGGTCAACCCTCTATTTTAGCATCGGATGCAATTAATGGTGTTGTTACAACACAGTTAAGAGGTACGATGCAACTTGTTGCTTCTTTGAACAACAATCGTTGGGAAAATGGTTTGCGTAGAATTAACCCTTACTTCTATCTTGGTGGTGGTTTGGGTAATATCAATACGACAATCAAGTACAAAACAGGTGGCGATAAAAAATTGACCCTTGCTAAGGATGAAGTTGTTAATCCACTTGTAGAGTTTGGTGGTGGTATCAGCTACCGCATTTCGGACAAGATGAATATTGGCGTAGATGCTAAATTGACTTCTGTTTTCGGCAAGCGGGCGGATTTATTGGATGCTTATGACTACCGTTGGAGAGATTTGGCGACTTATTTGAGTGCGCGTTTGAACTTCAACTTAGGTGGTGGTGATGCAAAAACAGCTAAATCTTTGCCTTTGTGGTGGGTAAATCCTGCTGCGAAAATCAATGCAGATGTGGCTGAAATCGCAGCGCGTCCTAAATTGGATTTGACAGACACAGACGGTGACGGCATTATTGACATGCTTGACCAAGAAAAAGATACTCCTGCTGGTGCAAGAGTCGATACTCGTGGTGTTTCATTGGATAGCGATGGTGACGGCATTGCAGATTACAAAGATAAGGAGCCTTTCTCACCAGTGGGTTACCCAATTGACAAGTCAACAGGTGTTGCGCAAGTGACTAAGCCAAATTATATCACTCAAACGGAGGTAGATAAAATTGTAGCTGACAAATTGAAAGCTTGGGAAGCAATCAGACCTGCAAACAATGCAGTTGAGACAGCTGCTCCAAGAGGAGGTGCATCTGTGGCAGATTGGTTTTTGCCTATGATTCACTTTGATTTTGCAAGTCCTGCCATTCGTCAATCTGAAATTGGCAATTTGTACAATGTTGCTACTGTGATGAAAAACAATCCTGGTATCAAAGTTGTTGTAAGCGGTTATGCAGATAAAGTGTCTGATGAGGCTTCTAACCAAGCGTTATCTTATCGCCGCGCTCAAAATTCAATTGATTATTTGGTTAAAAAATTCGGTATCGATAGAAGCCGTTTGGTTTTGAACTATGCTGGTGAAAATGCAGTTTTAGTAGATACTAAATCTCAAAACTTGATGAATCGCCGTGTTGAATTTAAAGTGGCTCAATCTGAAAGTGAAATGAGTGCGCCTGCGGGAGCAAGCAAAAAATACAAAGGTAGTAAAAATGCAGGTTATTAATCCATTGATTTCTAATCATTTATAAACAAAAAAGGCTCATTCTTTACCGAATGAGTCTTTTTTGTTTATACTCAATTTTTTATAAATGAAATGGGCTATTGCTATACAAGAATATGAAGATTATTTATTATTAGAACGCGGGTTTGCGCGAAATTCTATTGAGGCGTATCGGCGCGATGTGCTTTTATTGGAACAATTTGTAACGATGAAAGGCTATGAGGTCATGCCCGAAGAAATCAAACCTTTTGTGATTGAACAATTGATGATTTGGTTGAGTGAATTGGGTTTGGCGGCGACTTCTCAATCGCGGATTTTATCGGGTTTGAAAGGTTTTTACAAGTTTTTGTTTATCGAATCCTATATCACGATTGACCCAACACTCCTTTTGGAAGGTCCGAAAACGAGTCGTCATTTGCCTGATACGTTGAGTTTTGAGGAAATTGAAGCTATTTTAAAACAAATTGATTTATCAGAACCACTTGGCGTGCGCAATCGGGCGATAATTGAATTGCTTTACGCCAGTGGGATGCGCGTTTCCGAATTGACAAGTTTGCGGATTTCGAGTCTTTTTTTGGATTTGGGTTATATTCGGGTCATTGGAAAGGGCGATAAGGAGCGTTTGATACCTGTGGGTGCCGATGCGATTCGGTTTATGCAGCAATATTTGAAACATATTCGCCCGCAATTGCCCCTCAAAAAAGGTTTTGAAGACATTGTTTTCCTCAATCGGCGCGGTGCGGATTTAACACGGGTGATGATTTTTTTGATTGTGAAAGATTTGGCGGCATTGGCAGGGATTGAAAAAACGGTGAGTCCGCATACGTTTCGACATTCCTTTGCGACGCATTTATTAGAAGGCGGGGCGGATTTGATGGTGATAAAAGATTTATTGGGACATGAATCCATTACGACTACTGAACTTTATACGCATTTGGATACCGAATATTTGCGGAATGCGATTTTGAAATTTCATCCACGCAATCAAAATCAATAACGTTATAGGTCTGAATTAGGATTTT
>JAAFJT010000008.1 GCA_013298955.1 Chitinophagales bacterium | reverse complement strand
TCGGGCGCGATGTCGTTGTATTCAATTTTGACATCAAAATACTGCCCCGCGCTCAACGAATAGTTTTTTTCAGCAATCTGTTCGTAAGAGACGACGACCGTAAAATCCTCGACCGCCATGTGTTGATTGAAGGTATCAATGATGTGTTGTTCTTCGGCATTGGACAAGACCGTTTTTTGATTTTTGCCCTCTTTGACCGTCGTGCCGAGTTTGGAAGCGTCCATCAAAACGATGTCGCCTTTTTTATTGCCTTTATCCAAAAACAAAATACTGACATTGGTACCCGTCGTGGCAAAAATATTGCTCGGCATACTCACCACGCCTTTCAACATTTTCTGCTCCACCAAACGCTCCCGAATTTTGCGCTCGATGCCACTTTGTGCGGTAATAAAACCCGTCGGGACGACAATCGCGGCTCTTCCCTTGCCTTTCGACAGCGAAAACATAATGTGTTGGATAAAAAGGAGATAAATCGCCATACTTTCCTTTTTGGCATTCGGCACATTCGGAATGCCCGCAAAAAACCGTTCATGGTTTTCTTTTCGGTCCAAATCGCGTGAATAGTCGCTAAAATCCAATTTAAAAGGCGGATTGGAGACGATAAAATCAAAGGTTTTTAATTGGTTATGGTCTTTGTGATACGGCTCTAAAATGGTATTTCCTTTGACGATATTGGGAATCGAATGGACTAAATTGTTGAGAATCAAGTTCAAACGCAAGAGATTCGACGATTTTTGAGAAATATCTTGCGAATAAATCGTGCATTTATCCTCGCCGATAGCGTGCGCCAAATTCATCAACAACGTACCCGACCCCGCCGAAGGGTCATAACAAGTGACGCTCGAAACGGTTTCGGTGACGAGGCAAGCCGCCATAATTTTAGCGACGGCATGCGGCGTAAAATATTCAGCATATTTGCCGCCGCTATTCGTATTATAATCTTTGATAAGGTATTCAAAAATGGTAGCGAAAAAATCAAATTTTTCGTGAAAGATATTTTCAAAACTAAACGCGACCAATTTATTGATAAGGGCGCGGCAAAAATCATCGCGTTTGTCGGTGACGTATTTGCTGATATTTTCAAAAAGGACGATTTTTTCACCGCCCTCCGTCACGACCGAAAACAGGGCGTTGTTTTCTTTGGCAATCTCCAAGAGCGTATTGTCAAAGATTTGGGCAAAATTGGCTTCGTTTTGCCTTCCAAAAAGGGCTGTAATGAATTGTGAAGGCTTCAAAAGAGCGATATTTTCGTTCATTTGAAGCATCAACATTTCGTAATCCGCCGTTGAATATTGCATTAAAGCCGTTTCCAAATGAGGCGCGTCGGCTAATTGCGGGTCTAATTTTTTGATTTCATAAACGAATTTGTCGTTGAGAAATTTGTACAAAAAGACTTGCGTAATGATTTTAAATTCATTGCCATCATTGCCCAAACCATAATTAGCGCACACGCTTTTGAGGTCGTCAATGATGGTTTTGGTTTGCTTTTCAAACTCTAAAGTTGTTGTCATCTTTTTTATATATTTATAATATTGTCGGGTTGATGAATGTACGGATTCGATTTACAATTTTCGCAGCGTCATTCAATTCGGGGGGCAGTGACCCCCGAATTGAATGTTCCACTGTTTTAAAAGTGGAAGTCGTGCGTATCCATGCGTAAGTCGTGCGTATCCATGCGTAAATTGTTGATTATTAATCTTTTAAATGTAGATGCACACGACCGTGTGTATCTACATGGTTCCACTTTTTCAAACAGGATACACACGACCGTGTGTATCTACATGGTTCCACTTTTTCAAACAGGATACACACGACCGTGTGTATCTACATGGTTCCATCTTTTCAAACAGGATACACACGACCGTGTGTATCTACATGGTTCCACTTTTTCAACAGTGATTTCGCGTTCCATAGTAAAATTTAAGCAGCAAATCCCCTAAATTCGGTTAAATATTCCTTCACCATCCAGGATTGAATCGTTTTTGCCTGTTCCGCATCTAAGGGCAACTGATATTTGTTTCTCAATTGCTGAATCACCAAGCGCAACATCATTTTTTCTACAAAAGTTTCATTGTGCATCATCTGCACATTTTGCAAAATCTGGGCATCCACGGCAGCTTTCAAACCCTGCAACGCATCAAACAATTTGATTTCGCTGTTGGTCAAAGGATTTTTTTCCATCAACCGTTTGTGCAACCGCGCATATTTCGCATCATTATCGTACTTGGCTTGGAGCAAAAGATTGTTGCGCTCCAACTCTTTTGCGGCATTATAAATCACTTGCAACGCTTTGATATTGCGTTCCATTTCGGCTTTGCTGACTTCATTGAGGTTTTTCTTTTTAAACAAACGCTCTAATTCTTCGCGCAAGGACACAAAAACAGGGTCTTTCGGGTCCCAATTGCCGCCAAGCGTTTCGCGTGTTTTTTGCAAAATATCTTTCAGCGCGTCCGCGAGCACCATTTCTTCCTCTTTGACTTTTACAAACGCAAAAATAACATCTTCGAGCGCAATATTCAGTAAATTTTGAGTATCCACCTGATTTTCTAAGGCTTCTTTGGTATTGATGAGCGTCAACCGTTCGTTTGCGGCGCGGGCTAATGGTGCAAGTTTATGAAAATCCAATGGTTCCAACATTTCATACTGACCCGATACGCGGATGAGATTATACAAACTGCGGGCATTATTCAAGACTTTCACCACGTTCACAAGCTGATTTCGGTCGTTGATTTGGGTCATTTGTTGTGAAAAGACCTCTGGATTGACCGTATCAAACCGAAACAAAACTTCCTTGATTTCTTGAATTTCGGCATTAATTTCAGTGGTCGATTTTAAAATATGGCTATAAAATTCCATTTCATCGCCCAATTCCGCTTGCAATTCATCAAAATACGCCTTATTGGTTTGGTCAAATTCTTTTTGGATATCGGCAAAATCCACCACATAACCGTATCGAAAATCTTTAAAAGTGCGATTCACCCGCGTCAACGTTTGCAAAAGATTGTGCGATTTGATGACCCGCCCGATGTAAAGTTTTTTCAAACGGGGCGCGTCAAAACCCGTCAAAAGCATATTATAAACAAACAGCAAATCCATTTCGCCATTTTTAAATTGTTCGACCGAAGTTTTGCGCGTATCAATATCGTGCAACACCAAAGCCGCCGTTTTCACCTTACGTTCCGCTTTTTGGAGCGCATTGTAAGACATTATAGGTTCCGCCGCCATCGCTAAAGTGGGCAATACCACCGTTTTAGGCGCGTATTTGGCTTCAAAAATCTCAAACATCCTTCGCGCCTGCTCAGAAGAATCACAAACGACCATGCCACCAATCGCATTATCATTCATCGTAATACGGGCTTTTTCAAAATCTTGGACGATATAATCCAACATCGGCTCTACAAATTTGGGATGCGCATAAATAAATTTTCGGTCGGCATCGCCTTTGAGCAATAGAATGTCTTCGAGCGTCTGTTGCAACGTCAATTTATATTGGGTTTCAATTTCCTCCCGAATGAGGCGCAACGTATAGCCGTCCGCGATAGAGGCATTGTAATAATATTTGTGAATGTAGCCGCCAAACAACGATTTAGAATTATAATCATCGCCCAATAAAGGTGTACCTGTCAAGCCAATTTTAATAGCATTGGGGTCCGACTCATTCAAATTCGCCAAAAAACTGCCTTTTGGGTTATAACTGCGATGCACTTCATCCAAGAAATAAATGCGTTGAATATGGAGTTGATAATCTTTTTTTGAAACGACCGCAGGCTCATTTTCAAATTTTTGAATATTGACCACCGTAATTTCTGCTTTACCCGAATGATTGTGCAGGACGGTTTTGGATTGAATCTCTTTTGAAAACGCTTCGCGGGAATGGATTTCATGCACGACTAAATCTCTACTTTTAAACTCTTTTCCCGCTTGAATGAGTAAATCCAACCGATCCACAATAAAATAAAACTTAGGCACAATGCCTTTCGATTGGAAATAATCGGTCAAATATTTCACGCTGAAATACGCCAAAGCGGTTTTGCCGCTGCCCTGCGTATGCCAAATAATCCCTTTTTTGATTCCTTTTTCTAAGGTATTTTCAATGGCTTTGGTGGCGAACAGTTGCGGATAACGCATAATATGTTTTTGCAAATTGCCGTTATTCTCTTTGACATACACCAAACCATATTGCAATAAAAAGGCGAATCGTTCGCGTTGAAACAAGGACGTACAAATCTGGTTCGTAGGCGAATCTGGTTTTTTATTGGTAAGAAACGCTTCCGACGATTTGATGCTGACCAAATTAGTATCTTTCAGAATGGCTGTTTCGAGGTCGTCTGGCAGCATTCTGAGGATTTTGTCAAGGTCAAAGGCTTCTTCCTCTCTAAAATAATTGAAAACGGGTTTTTGATAAGCCGATGTTGCATAAAACGCTCCTTCAATGGGTTGAGTTGAACGATTATCGTAAGGCATATTATTAGAAAAAACCATCAACTGTGTGATATTGGCAAAGGGTCTCCATTTTTTATTTTTAAAACGTTTTTCGATGCGCCTGTGTTCCGCCAAAACGCCGTCTTGATTATTCGGTTTTTTGACTTCGATAAAAACCAAAGGCATCCCGTTGATGAGCAGCGTGATATCGGGGCGAAATTCCATATCCTCTTTTTTATACGTCAATTCCGTGACAACGTGGAAGGAATTATTATCGAAATGGTGGAAATCAATCAAGCGCGTTCCCGATTGAGCCACCAGTTTTTCATAAAACGCCCTGCCCAAATCCTCATTTTCTAAGGAAAGCGCGACTTCATCATACAACCGTTTTACATCGCCCGCGTTGAAATGAGGATTTAATTGTTGGATGCTTTTTTGAAATAAATCGGTGAATATATTAGTTGCCACGTCCCATTTTTGTCCTTTCAAGGGCAAGTATTCGTAGCCTAATCGGACGAGATGTAGGATTGTAGGTATTTTTACGCGAGAATCTTCGTTGAAAATCATGTTTAAATAAAGGATTGCCGTTTAGTTTGAGTAAAAGAAGCCTAAAAAAGAATCACAAATATAAAACATTTTTTTCAAATGACCAACACGGATTTTAATACTAAATTCATGCAAAGGAGTGTCAAACAGGCTAACTTTAAACCAATTTCAACCAAAATTGATTCACCCCATCGCCTTGAATAATCACAATTTGCTCCAGATTCAACAATTCCAACATCGCTAAAAAGGTCACAATCGCATGCATTCGATTATCTAATTCGCCATAAATCGCTTCAAAATCAAGGGCTTCATCCGATTTCAACGTTTCCAACAAATAGGCTTGTTGTTCTTGAATCGTGTATTCATATTTAATCACTTGATGAATTTTTCGACTTTTTTTATCCTCATAACGATTTATTAAATTTTCATATATTTTCAACAATTTAAACAAAGTAAAAGATTCTAACTCACTATCAACCAACGCTTTAACTGCAATTTGTTGCAATTCAGACGTAACACCGCCTCTGCCTTCTCGCGCCAAACGCGCCGCTTCCAAGACTTGCAACTCAGCAATCACACTTTTATAACGCTTGTATTCCAACAATCTATCGACCAATTCACCGCGCGGGTCAATCGGGACACCTTGTTCGTCAAGCTGCTTTCGGGGCAATAACATTTTCGCTTTGATGCGCATCAACGTTGCCGCGACGACGATAAATTCACTCGCTAAATCCAAATTTAATGATTCGAGCGTGTGCATATATTTCAAAAAATCATCCGTGACTTTGGCAATTGGAATATCATATATGTCTAATTCATCACGTTCAATGAAAAATAATAAAAGGTCAAACGGACCTTCAAATTTCGGTAAGTGGATGGTGTAGGTTTCTGCCATTTTTTAAATACTTTATTGAAACGCAAATGTAAGAAATTGTAGGTTTAGGAAACCTATGTGACAAGATAAAACATTGATTATCAATATAAGATACATTTCGTAAAGTTGAAAGTTTTCCGAAACGTACCTTTCCACAAAAATTCTCAGAGACCCTTTTTTTTAGATGCTCTTTACGCAGGCGTTAAATCCAAAACATGCAGCCGACTCCGTTGATTTTTGCCCAATCGATACGTTTTATGGCGCACTAAAACGCCGATAAGCCAACCTGTTGCCCAAGTGCTGCCGCAAAAAATAAAAAAACCTTTGGAGGCAGCATCGCCATTCATTACCCCAATGCCAGACCAAAAAAATCCTGACAACGAAAACACCTTCAATCCATGAGCTATCTTCCGCCAAAAAGGATAGGGGTTCAAATTACGAACTGCCGTTATATCAACCACTGCAACCATACCCGTTGCAATCGCAATGCGTTTTTTTTCGGTATCAATCGCTTCGATACGGTCTTGATGCCAATTGTTTTTCTCGCCTGCAAGTTGGAAAATGATTTCCGAACCCACTTTGAAAACCATCGCATTGGGATTAATACCACTATCTAATTTTAAAATTTTCTGTGCTAAAACATTGATATTCAATGCTATTAATAGTGTAAAAGCAAAAAAAAGTCGAATCATAATTTATTTTTTTTAATATTATGTACTTGGATTTTAAAACACATAGGACACATAGGTCGCATAGGACACATAGGTTGTATAGGTTGCATAGGACACATAGGTTGCATAGGTTGCATAGGACACATAGGTTGTATAGGTTGCATAGAACACATAGGTAACGAAAATACAACTGCCCCTATGTGTTCTATGCAACCTATACAACCTATGTGTCCTATGCAACCTATGCAACCTATGTGTTATATGTCTCCTATGTCTCCTATGTGTTCTATGTCCCCTATGTGTTCTATGTGTTATAAAAATATAAAACGAAAAATTGTTGTCAGACGCTTCCTGACAAAAGCGTATCTTCGCGCTTCTTTCAGTATTCAATCTCTATTACAATGACATTTGCAAATTTAGGTTTGTGTGCGCCCTTATTGGCAACGCTCGAACAATTAGATTTTCCAGCTCCATATCCCATTCAAATTGCCGCGATTCCCGCAATTTTAGCGGGCAAAGACGTACTTGGCATCGCGCAAACGGGTTCGGGCAAAACGGCGAGTTTCGCTTTACCGATTTTGCAACAATTCCAGCAAAAACCACCTGCTAAAAATCGACATATTACGGCTTTGATAGTTGTGCCGACCCGGGAATTAGCGGTACAAGTCGGCAATGTTTTCAAACAATTAAGTGTTCGTTTGGAGCGTCCTGTGAAATCATTGGCTGTTTTTGGCGGCGTTTCCATCAATACGCAGATGATTCACCTCCAAAATGTTGAAATTTTGATTGCTACACCCGGTCGATTGTTGGACTTGTTGGATAAAAATGCGATGCATTTATCCGAAGTCGATATATTCGTTTTGGATGAAGCCGACAAAATGTTGAATTTAGGTTTCCAAGTCGAAATGAATCGAATTTTAGCAGCATTGCCCGTCAAACGACAAAATTTATTGTTTTCTGCCACACTTGGCAAAGAAATTCGGACGGTTACAGAGATTACATTGCACAATCCTATCAAAATTGAGATTCAAGCACCTACGGATAACATTGATTTGATAAAACAAATAGCTTACATGGTTACGGAAGACCGCAAGGGACCCCTCTTGCGTTACTTGATTAAAGAACAAAATTTGAAACAAGTATTGGTTTTTACTTCATCCATTCATCGGGCGGATAATGTGGTTAACAAATTGAAAATCAATGGAATAACTGCTTTGGCACTCCATAGTCAGAAAAGTCAGGGCGCACGAACAGACGCTTTACGCTATTTCAAAACGGGTGAAATCACTGTTTTAGTGGCAACCGATTTGGCATCTCGTGGGCTTGATATACCGTTTTTGCCCTTAGTCATCAATTACGAACTGCCGCGTTCTCCCAAAGATTATGTCCACCGAATCGGTAGGACAGGGCGGGCAGGTGCGTCAGGCGAAGCGATTGCATTCCTCACGGAGGAAGAAGAACCACACTTTTATGTCATTCAAAAAAAGATGCAAAAACGGGTCGAAATCATTGATAGTCAATTTTTTGAATTGAAAGGATATTGATTCCATGCTGCATAGAATGGATGGCTTCTCCGCCGAAAAAAGGGAAATGGAGACGTGTGTTTGTTGTTTTGTGGAATAGGGCAAAGTCCTATTCCATAAAACAACAAACACACGTTCTCCAAAAGTCTTTTTCTGCCTAAAACGCTATTACCGCACAACTTAGGTTAATTATTCATTGTTTGAAATATTTTTAATGTAAAACACAATAAACAAATCCCAAATCGCTGCTATTTTTTCACCAATTGCTATTAAAGTTGAAAAAAATAGAGAAGCCACATAATGCCAAACTTATTGAATCGTCACCGATTGTATGGCATCGCCAACGCCCAATTCATACACCACATTCATTCCTGAAACGATTTTGGCAAAAATCGTATAATTCGAGTCCAGATGCATCGCGGGCGATTGTGTGATAAACCATTGTGCCGCTTCGGTGTGCAAACCTGCGGAAGCCATACCCACAAAGCCTTCTGACTCAAAATGTGCAGGCGACAATTCCGACCGAATACTAAAATCCATCCCGCCATAGCCGTCTCCTCTCGCGCAACCTGTTTGCACGACGAAATTCGGCACCACTCGATGAAAAATTTTGCCATTAAAATAGCCCGAACGAGACAATTTTACAAAATTGGCAACCGACGCAGGTGCATTTCGTGTCATAAACTGCATTTTAATTTCGCCTTTGGTGGTCATCACGGTTGCGGCTGCATTGAGCGACATATTCACCACATTCCAATCAATTGACCGCGTGTGTGGCAATTTTTTCTTGGGTACAAACACCGAATCCCGAATATAATTAATCGTTTGTGCGATTTCTTGATGGGCTTCCAAATCATTCGGCAATTTTTTAAGCCGCAACATCACATCGGTCAAAATTTGAACGCTGTCTAACATCCCTCTTCGGTCGTATAACAATGGATTTCGCAAAATTTTAGGCACTTCCGCCACCAAACCTGCGTCTGCGGTTTTCAATAATTCAAAAAACGTCGCTTTCAAATCTTGGCGAATCCGCCCTGCATCGTTTTGAAACAATAAATTGAAATTGGGACGACTCGCAATGTCCATCAAACCTTGGGCGGCAGTCACTTTGACGATAGCAGGATTGGTTGCAGTGAGGGCTTCTGCCCGCAAAAAATCAAAATTCCAAACGGCTTGCGCCAAAGCGCGAACGCAAGCGGCTTTTTGGTAGGCATTCGGATTGTTTTTAAACTCATTTTTCAAATCTGAATTTAAAGAATCGCGCAACCGCGCAAAACCAGAGGAATGCCGCACTGCTGCACCATATAGTATGTATCGCGCAGGCGAACCTATCGGCGCATCCACTGCCAACTTTTGATATAACATGCCATCTTTATCATCGCCATGTGCCAGCAAATATTCTGCTGCGGTAGCCGCTATTTTCGGATTTTTATCTTTTAAATAGGTCAAAATCAAGGGTTGAACTGCCAAATAGGGGAAATCGCCCAAAGCATTTAACAAATTGCACTTCACCCGCCAATCGGTCTCGCTTTGCAAATAGGTTTCCAAAGTATTCACCATAGCTGGTTGATAGGCTTTGCCCAATGCTTTTGCCAAACCCATCCGCACATTGGCATCTTTTTCCGTTGGGAAAATTTTGAGCATGGGATTGGTGTAAGCTGTATCGTATTTGGTCTTCAATCGCCCCAAATAATTCGCCGCAATCGCCCGAACACTGGCAGGATACCGCGTTTCTTGTAAAAAACCAATCATTTTGCGAATGGATTCGCCTGTAAACGTATCGCGCAACCCGTATCGGTAGATGCCCCAAGCCTGTCCTTCCAATAAAATCGTATCCCGAATCTTAAACGTTTTGATGCCCGTCAACAAACTTAAATTTTTTGCCGAACCACATTTGCCAATCGCTTCTAAGACGCTCGCATTAAATCGGGCGGGCATGCCCACCGTGTCTATCGGGCGAAACGAACTAATCAAAGCAGACTCCGCTTTTCTATCCCCAATTTGCCCCAAAGCAAAAGCGGCGGCAGAACGAACATCGGCTTCAGGGTCTTTCAACAGCAAAACCAATGAATCGACGACTTTTTTATCCTTGATAGACGCAAAAGCCATCGCCGAAATGTACCGATAGGTTGGATTACGGTCGCGGAAGTAGTGCGCCAAACTATCCACCGTTTGACGGTCTTGCAAGGTGTAGAGGAGTTGTACGGTGGGGTCTCTAAAATCAATGTTGATACCACTGTATTGGACTCTGCCATACTCAGGTGGTACGCAGCCCGTCATCAGACAGGCAATGCAAATACAAAATAAAAATTGAATCCTATTCATGTTTAACGAATTGTTTGTCAATAGTTTATGCTCTTATTAGGGTTATTATAGCTCTTTTTAGGAGGATACAATTGGAACGCGGATGACGCGGATTGGGCGGATTTGCGCAGATTTTTATTTTTTTAATGAAATTTTTTTAGTACATCCATCACCCACATTTCCTCTTTTGTTAGGTACTAAGTAAAAAATTATAATTCGTTAAAAAATTCGCGCAAATCCGCCCTATCCGCGTCATCCGTGTTCCAATTTACTCAATATGAATTCTTTTTAAAAAAAATTCCTTTTTCGCGCCAAAAGTAAGTCGATTTTTCATAATTTGCGGGCGATTTTGAAAAACAAAACCATTTATTTAAAATGAATATTGAAATCAGATTATATTTACCTGATAAGGAAAGCCATTTAGCCGAATTAGCAGCCCTCAGTCGGCAAACTTTTATCGATGGTTTTGAAAAAACAAGTCATCCTGAGCATTTTAAAACCTATATCGCACAGGCATTCGCTCCCGAAACCATTCGCGCCGAGTTGGAAAACCCAAAAATGGTTTTTTATGGCGTGTGGGTCGAAGGCAATTTAGCAGGTTATTGCAAGTTGCGGTGGGATAGATATGAAGCGATTGATGCGCCGAAACCTGTGTTGGAATTACAACGCATTTATTTTTTAGAAAAATATTGGAATCAAGGCTGCGGTCAATATACTTTGGATTGGATACAAGCGTTTGCACAAGCAAGGCGATTTAAATCCATTGTTTTATTGGTGTGGTGCGAGAATCATGCGGCACGCAGGCTCTATTTTCGGGCTGGATTTGAAGATATTGGGCGTGACTACTTTCAATTTGGTGGTGAGGTACACCGTGATTTTATAATGTGTAAAAACTTGTAATTATTATTTTTATATATAAAAATAAAAACTATGATATTTTCAACAAAAAAAAAGTGAAAATAATTGTCAAAATAGCTGTTAAAATTTTGTGAATACCAGAGTAAATATTACTTTTAACATCAAATTCAGAAAAATTTCATTTCGTTCAATTTAAACAAGAGAAAAAGTTTTATGAAACAAACCGTACTTAGTGTATTAGCGGTAGCCTTATCGCTTAACACCGCAAACGCCCAACTTGATGGAAAACCTTGGGGATTATCGTATCGTTACAACTTATACGATTATTTCTCAGACGCTAATTTTCCAGATTTCAACCGTTTCAGCGAGACAACTCGTGGTGCGGAAGTGGGTGCGTTGTACAATTTCAACCAATATTTTGCTTTGAATGTGCCTTTACGCCTTGCAACAGTCACGCCAAAATCGACGGTTGCGGGTCAGTATTTGTCGCCAAAAGCATTATATGGGATTGATGCGTTATTGAATTTCCGTTTGTTCGGAGATAAAAATTGGTTCGTTTCGCCATATGCGGCTTTGGGGGTGAGCAATCAGTGGATTGATGGCAAGCATGATTTGGGGATTCCATTCGGTTTGGGCTTGAATTTCAAGGTTGCAGATGGGGTGAATTTAAACCTTCAATCGTTGCGCCGTCCTTCTACGACAGACAATCGCAATAGTTGGATTCACGGTGTGGGCTTGACTTTTGACTTTGGCGGCGGCGTTGCTATGGAAGAAAAACCATTTGAAGCACCTGCGCCTCCGAAAGTACCGGCGGTGGATGATTCTAAAGCAAAAGCGGCGGCAGCAGCAGCAGAGGCGGCGGCAGCAGCAGCAAAAGCGGAAGCGGATGCAGCAGCAGCGAAAGCAGACGCAGACGCAGCAGCAGCGCGGGCAAAAGCGGATGCAGACGCAGCAGCAGCGAGAGCAAAAGCGGATGCAGACGCAGCAGCGCGGGCAAAAGCAGAAGCGGCGGCGGCAGCAGCAGCAGCAAACAGAGATAGTGATGGGGACGGTGTGATTGACTCACGGGATAAATGTCCAACGGTTGCAGGGATTGCATCGAATGACGGTTGCCCAGAGGAGAAAAAAACGCCTGCACAGGTGACGGAAGAAATCAAAAAAGAAATCGCCTATGCGACCGAATTGGTTCAATTCCAAACAGGTAGCGCGGTATTGGTCGGTGGTTCTAATGCTGTTTTGGACAAAGTGGCGGCGATTATGGTCAAAAACCCTGGTTTGAAATTGAGCATTGGCGGTCACACAGATAGTCAAGGTAATGAAACGACGAATCGTTCTTTGTCTGCGGCGCGGGCAAAAGCATGTCATAGCTACTTGGTCGCAAAAGGCGTTGCAGGTACGCGGATGACGCATGCAGGTTACGGTTCTTCTCAACCAAGAGCCGATAACAAAACAGCGGATGGACGTGCTGCAAATCGTCGTGTAGAATTTAATGTTAACAATTAATTGATATTCAACTAATTAGGTATTACATTGAAAAGGAATTAAGGACGATGGTGCTTAATTCCTTTTTTTTATAAATGATGGGTTTTGAATTAGGATTTTTAGGATTTTCAAGATTCAATTAGGATTAATTCTAAAAAAATCAATCCTAAATTGAATCTTAAAAAATCCTAATTCAGACCATACCACTTGGATAAATAAGCATCCTTCCTCCATGATTCAAAAAATAACAGCAGACCGCATTTATACGATGACGACTGACGCGCCCGTCGAAAAAACGGTCATCATTACCAATGAAACGGGCAAAATATTGGCGATTGAATCGCTTGACGCGCATGACCCTGCCTCTGTGCGCACGTACACAGGCACTTTAACGCCCGGTTTTGTCAATACGCATTGTCATTTGGAACTTTCTCATATGAAAGGTTTGGTGAATACGGGCGTTTCGTTGATACCCTTTATCACGGGCGTTGTCACGAAACGGGCGGCAACTCAGGAAATCATTCAAGATGCCATCCAAAAAGCCATTCGGGAAATGGTGGAAAATGGGATTGTCGCCGTCGGCGATATTAGTAATACGAGTGATACGTTTGCAGAAAAAGCAAAAGGGCAATTGCGGTATTATACTTTTATTGAAATGTTTGATTTTTTGCAAAATCAAGATGCAGATAAAATGTTTTCACAATATGAAGCCGTTTTTTACGAGTTGCATCCTGCCAAAGGCAGTCGAAAAAGTGTCGTTCCACACGCGCCGTATTCGGTTTCGGAACGATTGTTTAAAAAAATATACGATATGAATCACCTGCCGAATCGCACCGTCAGCATTCATAATCAAGAAACGCCGCCTGAAAATGAATTATTTTTACACGGGCGCGGTGCTTTTTATGCGTTTTACCAACGCTTTGGCATTTCTTTGGATACGTTTCAACCAACAGGACAAACGGCTATACATTACGCTTTGCAACATTTGAATCCTGCCAATCGCAATTTATTGGTACACAATACGTTAACTACTGCCGATGATTTGAAAGCTGCACAAGATTGGAGCGAAAATGTTTTTTTTGCCACTTGTGCGAATGCCAATTTGTATATTGAAAACCGTTTGCCGAATTATCAAACTTTCATCGACGCAAAGGCGCGAATGACGATTGGCACCGACAGTTTAACCTCGAATTGGCAATTATCCATTTTAGAAGAAATGAAAACGATTCAAAAATTTCAATCATACGTATCTACGGATGTATTAATGCTTTGGGCGACTTTGAATGGGGCAAAAGCCTTGGGTTTTGAGGATACGCTTGGGAGCATTGAAGTAGGCAAAACGCCGGGGTTGAACCTTTTAAATTTGGAAAAAGAGGGTTTACTAAAAACCAATACCATTGTTAAAAAAATAATTTGAAATCGCATGATTATCAACGAAATCTTTATACCCAATCTTTCCGCCCTCAAACAAGCGGTCAAAACCTTGTTGAAAGTCGCCAATGGACGCAAAAAAATCATGCTTTATGGTGAAATGGGTGCGGGTAAAACGACGTTTGTACGCGTTTTTTGCCATCATTTTAAAACCAAACAAGCCGCACAAAGTCCTACCTTTTCATTAATAAATGAATATTATTATATTGAAAACAATAGGAATCAACGGATTGCACATTTGGACTTATATCGTTTGAAAAATATCGAAGAAGCCTTGAATATCGGGATTGAAGATTATTTGGATGATGAACAATATTGTTTGATAGAATGGCCCGATTTGATAGAACCGCTTTTTCCACCCGATGTATTAAAAATAAAATTAGAAATCATAGGCGATAATCAACGAAAAATAATAATTTTGTAGCTCGAATCTTAATAGGTGACCCCAAAGACGGTGCGATACTATTGGAACACGGATGACGCAGATTGGGCGGATTTTCACAGATTTTTATTTTTATACAAAATTTTATTTTTTTTTACATTTAATTTGGAATATAATTTTATTCAAAAACAAAAAATCGGCGAAAATCCGCCCAATCTGCGTCATCCGCGTTCCAATAGCATCACACATCTTTATTGTCATATACTGAGCCGAAGATTAAAACTATCGCCATTAAGCCAACAAAAAAATCGTATATCACATACTATGCCTATGCCGCACCATAAGTTTTTCGCGCAAAACCTATTAGAAACTCAACCCGAAACGCGGTTAATGAGTGCAAAATTCGGCAAATTGTATATCGGCATCCCCAAAGAGACCACTTTGCAGGAGAATCGAGTGCCGTTAGTGCCATCTTCGGTTGCCGTTTTGACAGGGCGCGGACATCGCGTCGTGGTGGAGTCGATGGCAGGTATCAAGTCGAATTACACCGACCATGATTTTTCGGAAGCGGGCGCGGAAATCGCGTACAGTCGTGAAAAAGTGTTCGCTGCCCAAGTGCTTTTGAAGATTGCACCGCCTAATTTGGAAGAAATTGACTTGATGCACCCGCATCAAATCATCATTTCGCCCCTGCAAGTGCCAACGGTTACGGAGGAATACCTCAATCGCCTGCGTCAAAAACGGGTGACGGCTCTGGCAATGGAGTACATCAAGGACGAACCGGGTTATTTTCCAATTGTGCGGATTATGTCTGAAATCGCTGGTCAATGCGCCATTTTGACGGCTGCGGAGTTGCTCAGTAGCGATAATGAAGGCGTAGGAGTTTTGTTAGGAGGCATTTCAGGGGTTCCGCCTGCGAAAGTGGTGATTTTGGGCGGGGGCGTAGTTGCCGAATTTGCCACTCGGACGGCAATGGGTTTGGGTGCGGAAGTGCGCATTTTCGACAATAATATTCACAAACTCATGCGTTTGCAAACGCAATTGGGGCGGCAACTTTATACGTCCGCGCTCAATCCAGTGCAATTGGAGGAACAATTGCGGACGGCAGATGTGGCGATTGGGGCGATTCATTCGGGGGCGGGGCGCACGCCGTTGATAGTCCGCGAAGAAACGGTGGCAAAAATGAAACAAGGTTCCGTGATTATCGATGTGAGCATTGACCAAGGCGGCTGTTTCGAGACTTCGCAACTCACGAGTCACGATAAACCGACGTTTAGAAAATACGATGTCATCCATTATTGTGTACCGAATATTCCATCTCGCGTACCGCGCACTGCGTCGAATGCCGTGAGTAACATATTGACTTCCATCCTTTTACGCTGTGAAGATGCGGGTAATATGGATCGATTGTTAGGCAATAATCCCGGTTTGATGAATGGGATTTACGTGTGCAAAGGCAGCTTGACGAATAAATATTTAAGCCAACATTTTAATATCAAATATACGCATATTGAATTATTATTTACCAGAAATTCGTAATATATTAAACTCGGCTTTGTTGGATTGAATGGATTTTTTGGATTTTTTTACAAAAAAATCCAAAAAATCCACTCAATCCAACAAATCAAGATTTAAAAAAAGACATTTAATTCAACAAATCCAAGTCTAAAAATGCTTATCTTTCGGAAATTTTTTTTCATGCCTTTTCGGGTCGAAAGCAAACCATTCCAAAGATGTTATTTTTTAAACAAACGACTTATTTTTTTGTAAAAGGATTGTTATTGATAGTCTTATTGTTGCCGATTTTAGATGGTTGTGGTCTATACATTACAACATTTCGTTATAAAGATGCTGCTGTTTATCAATACTTTGAACAAAAAAAGTTACATCCTACCATTCAATATTACACGGCGCAAGGACGGCAGATTCGCTACCTCGAAATTGGGGATGATTCGTTGCCGACGGTTTTGTGGATTCATGGTGCGCCGAGTTCGTTGAGTGTGCATCAAGCCAATCTTTCCGATTCACTCTTGTTGACAAAATGCCATATGATAGCGGTGGATCGTCCCGGTTATGGTTATTCGGGTTTGGGCAAGTCGGAAGTGAGCATTGCGCGGCAAGCGCGGATGATTCAACCTTTGTTAGACAGCTTGAAACGGCGGACGCGCCCGATTATCGTTGCTGGTTTTAGTTTTGGCGGTCCGATTGCGTCGAAATTGGTCATGGATAATCCCGATTTAGTGGATGGATTGTTGTTAGGTGCGCCTGCGATTGCGCCCGGACAAGAAAAGATATTTAAAATTTCTTATATTACTAAAAATTGGTTGACACGGTGGATTTTTCCGCGCATGTTGCGAGTGGCTTCCGATGAGAAATTTGCACATGAAGCAGAATTGAAAAAATTATTGCCCGATTGGGGTAAAATCAAAATTCCTGTGATTTATTTGCAAGGCATGAATGATAGTGTCGTTTATACGAGTAACGCCACTTTCGCAAGAGAAAAATTAATCAATGCTAAGTCCTTGGAAATCATTATGATACCGAATCAACCACATTTTTTGAGCGTTCCGCAAAAAGATTTGATAAAGGCAAAATTATTGCAATTGATAGAAATGACGCAACCGAAAAAAGCAATCTAATAATTTTTTTTTAACTAAAATCAATGATTAAAATGACAACAAATCCTATAAAATCTTTTTCTATTTATGGGCTTTTTGGAACAACAGACGTGCATATCCCACTTGACGAGCCTGTTAAAATACTTGTTGGTGAAAATGGACTTGGCAAAACGCAAGTTTTGAACCTTTTCTATTATACACTGACTCAAAAATTTTCTAAATTAGCCGAATTTTATTTTGATAAATTGGTTTTGACTTTTGCGAATGGTAAAATATTTGAATTTAAAAATAATAAAAATGTTTTAAGCCATAATCCTCCATTTGAAAAACAGAAAGAAGTCATTCAGCATTTTACAAATAATTTAGATATTTTATATTTTCCAACGTTTAGGCGCGTAGAAAGCGATTTTGTAGGTGGAATTGTGCATAAAACACCTACTATGGTTAATGCGGAAAATAAATTGATTCAATTTGGAATGGAAGATGTACAAAATAAATTCAACGAAATTCAAGAGAAAATTGATAAAATGCTTAAAGAAAGTTTGGCACAATTTACCAAAGATATTTTGAATACGATGACTGATGATACCGAATTTGATGCTAATGATATTTTAAATAAAATTAATGAATCGGATATAGACATTATTTTATCAAGGGTTGGAGAACAACTGCCTTTGAAACAAAAAGTGGCTATTAAAAACATCGTGCGCACGAAACAATTTAAAAATCCTTTCCATGCGTATCTCTTGCAAAAGTTGGTTGAATCCTATGAAAAACAAACAGGTTTGGATAATTCCATTAAAATTTTCAGGGATACTTGCAATAAATATTTGATTCAAAAGGAAGTCTTTTATGATGAAAGTCGCATCAAAATTTTTGTAAAGTCAACTATTACAGAAGAAGAAATTCATTTGAGCAAACTTTCATCAGGCGAAAAGCAAGTTATTTCTATTTTTTCTAAGATTTATCTTTCGGAAGTAGATAAACGCTTTATTGTGCTTTTTGATGAACCTGAATTATCATTGAGTATGCTTTGGCAAAGACAATTGTTGCCTGATATTGTTAATTCTAAAAAATGCAACTTTTTGTTGGCAGTTACGCATTCGCCTTTTATTTTTGATAACGAATTGGATAAATATGCGGTTGGTTTAGAGGAATATGTTAAACCGATTAAAGGAATTGTCGCGATGCACAAATCCGTAACGAGTAAAAGTAATTAAGCTCAAAACCAATTAATTATAAATTAAATCTTTAAATTATTCAATGTCTTATATAGAAACGCTCCGAAAAAGTAAAGAAAAACATACGGTTGCTTTTGAAGAATTTATGCTTTCTACGCGCCGATTTTCAAACTATTTATTTTGTTTTTTTGAAGGAAAAGATAATGCCTATTATGTACCACGCATTAAAAGATTTACGAATAGGTATTGTCCTATTAATTGTGGTGGAAGGGAAAGTGTTTTAGCAGTGCATCGTTTGATAGCGGGTCGCAAGGAATATCAACCTTACAAAAAAGCATTTTTTATAGATAGGGATTTTAATAAACCACTGTCACCACAACAGCCTCCGATTTTTGAAACGCCTTGTTATTCGATAGAAAACTTATATGTTTCAACACCCGTTTTCAAAGAAATTTTGATAAATAAGTTTCAACTTTCAAGTGCAACAGATGCTTTCGTTTTAGATAAATGTATGGAATGTTTTACAGATAGGCAAAATGAATTTCATGAAGCGGTGCGCCTTTTCAATGCTTGGTATGCCTGTTTGATAACGATTCGGAATGAAAAAGGGGAAAAGGCAAAAGCGAAATTAGAAGATAAATTGGAAAAAGGTTTTGTAGAGATTACGTTACAATATGTCAAAGCGCACTACGATTTAGAGCAAATAAAAGTAAAATATCCAGAAGCACCACCGATTTTAGAAGCAGATTTAAATCAAAAAATAATTGAATTTTCAAGGAGTGATGTGAGCAAAGTATTCAGAGGAAAATATGAATTAGAATTTTTAATAAAGTTTATACAATTGATTTTAAACGATTCTGTGAAAACACAAAGTATTATTAAAAACAAAATCAAATTTGCATTCGGGGATGCAAGTAGCCTAAACAAGGAACAGGCTTTAACAATCTTTTCAGATTGTGCCGAAACGCCTGATAGTTTAATCTTTTATTTAAAACAAATTATTTTATAAAAACCCTAAAATGATTGCCGATGGGAAAGTTTTTTCGCATTTCGTTGACTGCCTTACTCTTTTTATTGCCACGCACCGTATTTCACGCTTGCGTCGGAGAAGGTTATGAAGAAGATTTTCGATTTTGGTTGTTCCAACCGAATTTAGTGAATATCGTTGGTTTGCTGCCATTTACGTATTCAAGTAATAATTATTATACGCCGAATGACCCGTATGATAGATGGGGCGATAAGTTGGATACGACGTTTTACGCCGCAAATATAGAAGAATGGCATGTGGCAACCAACAAAAAAGCGGATAAAAAAGACATCCACCGCATCTTGTATCAAACCGCGCCAGAGCGCTTTTCGAGCAATCAAGTGGGTTCAGAACCTTTTGTGCGGGTTTTGCAACAACCTGAAAATGGCGAGTTATACAACTATTTGTTGTTTTCTAAACAATGTGAGGAAGGCATGAATAATCCTTCGCTTTGGGATGAGGAACGGCAAAAACATTTGATTCCCATTAAAAATGCCTTAGTGACGGGTGAAACTTTATTGCGCAATGCACAAACGCCTTTTGTAAAATTGCGAACAGCGTATCAATTAATGAAGTTGTCACAATACGCGGGCGATACCGCCAAATCACTTGATTATTATAATAATCATATAAAAAATTCAAAATCAAGTAGTTGGATTGAAAGTTCGGCGATGTTTTATTATGCGACAACGTTGAAAGACGTTATACAACGCAATTATTGGCTTGCCAAAACCTTTGAATGGAGCATTGATAAACGCAAACGTGCCGTACAATTGTTTGAGTTTGAGCATTTTGACAAAACTTTATTGCTTGCAAAATCCAATCATGAAAAAGCGGTGTTGCATTTGATGGCAGCTTTGCAGAAGGAAGGGCGGCAATTGCCCGAATTAGAAAAAATTTATGGGTTAGACCCGACTCATAAAGATTTTAATATGTTGATTGAACGCGAAGTCAATAAAGTGGAAGGTTGGCTTTATTCTAAGGTTTTATCGTATCGGCAGGATGATTATTTTGATGGCGAAGAAGGTAATGATAAAACAAAAAATTTAAGAACCGATTTTGAATATTTGAAAGATGTACGCCAATTCATCGAAAAAGTGGTGTCTGATGGCAAACAAACGGATAAGGCTTTTTTACAATTATCCTTAGCGCATTTAGCGTTTATTGCACAAGATTTTGATGGGGCTGATAAGTATTTGAAAAAGGCAAGTGCGGAGAAATCAACGAATAATGCTATTCGTATTCAATTGGAAATCACGCGAGTAATGACACAAGTAGGTCGAAAATTGGATGCCAATGCGGAAACACAAATCTTAAATTTATTAGCTTTGTTGGATAAAGAAAAAGCCAATATTTTGGATTATAAAATGTTGAAAGCGCAACTGATGAGGTGGTTAGCAGAACGCTATTTGGCAAAAGGCGATTTAACAAAATGTGTTTTATTGACGAGCAAACACCATTTGGATATGGGCGCGGGCAATTTTTATTCCAAATTAATGGGTTTGGCAACGCCCAAAGATTATGAAACGATTCTGGCGTTATTGGATAAAAAAGTAGGTTTGACCCCGTTTGAATCCTTTTTAGTATCAGACCCGAAACCATATGGACTGTCTTATGATGATGAAAATGTGGAATATGATGAAAAAATAGGTGGGTTGCGACATAAGACAAAAGGTGTTCCGAAAGGATGGTCTGTTGATAAAATCAAGGATTATTATGGAACGTATTATCTTTTAAATGATGATTTGGAAAAGGCTTTAGCGATTTTCAAGACGATTCCAACGAGTTTTTGGTCGGATTTCCCGTATAAAAATTATCTTTCCAACAATCCGTTTATAACAGGTGTGCGGATTGAAAGCAAAAGTCCTTTGAATGATACCTTGTTGCAATGCAATAATAAAGCGGATTTGCTTCAAAAAATCATTGATTTGAAAAAGGATGCCACACAAAATAAGGAAAAACAAGCTGAAAGTTGTTTTTTATTGGGCAATGTCTATTACAATATGACGCAAGATGGAAAAGCATGGTTGATGAGTCGGGTTTATTCTTCCAACTCACCTAATTGTGGTATTGAGAAAGTGAAGGTCAAAAATTCATTTCAAAGCGAAAATACAAGCACGAATGAGCGACCGATATGGCAACAAGTATTGGCAATTTTAGGCGTAATTGCATTGTTTGGCGGTTTAATTTGGCAAAAAATGTTTAAAACAGTGTTTGTAGTAGCTGGTTTGGGCATTTTGGGTGCGGCGTATTACAGTTATCAGTCGGGTCGGGCGGATGCGGCTCCGAAACAATATGCATTTTCAGCCGATAAGGAAGATTATTTTAGTTGTAGTCGGGCGAAAAGTTGGTATTTGAAGGCGATGCAATCCGATAATCCGTCAATTGCATCGGCGGCGTGTTATATGGCAGGTATTTGTGAAAAAAATAATTTGATATACCAAGAAGATTGCCGCCGGTTAACGACTAAAGATTTTAAAGAAGATGAGAAAGATAATGAAATAAAGTTTAAAAATCCTTATATAGAAGATTTGCAAAAGCGTTTTGGCGGGAAAGTACGAGCAAAAAGCATGCAATCTTGCAAATTTTATCAATCCTTTTTGGACGAGTTGTAAAACACATAGTTCACATAGAGGTACATAGAACACATAGGGGTAATCTTTCATGGGTTTGTTTGTTTGCTGGATGTAAAAATTCAAAAACAAACGCATTTATAAAAGATTGTCCCTATGTGTTCTATGTCCCCTATGTGAACTATGTGTTTTAAAAAACGCATTTATAAAAGATTGCCCCTATGTGTTTTATGTCCCCTATGTGAACTATGTGTTTTAAAAAACGCATTTATAAAAGATTGCCCCTATGTGTTCTATGTCCCCCTATGTGTTTTAAAAAACGCATTTATAAAAGATTGCCCCTATGTGTTCTATGTCCCCTATGTGAACTATGTGTTTTAAAAATACTTACTTTTGTTCTAAACTTTTTTACCTTTGTCTTTTAGTTTAAAGACAATATTTATGGATTTTTTAAATATTTTAGTAGAAAAAATGTATGATTATGCGGAAGCGCATTCCGAAATGCCTTCCCCTGTTTTACAAGCGTTGGAACGCGAAACGCATTTGAAAACGTTGCGTCCCCGCATGTTATCGGGCGCGGCGCAAGGACGATTTTTAAGTTTTTTGAGCAAATTAATATCCCCGCGCCGCATCTTGGAAATCGGCACTTTTACAGGATATGCCACGATTTGTTTGGCAGAAGGATTGGCGGCGGATGGCTTGATTTACACAATTGAGGCAGATGAAGAATTAGAATATTTGATACAAAAATTTGTAAAATCGGCTGAATTAGAACAAAAAGTTAAGATTTGCATCGGAAATGCCTTGAAAGTGATTCCTGATTTAAACGAAATGTTTGATATAGTGTTCATTGACGCTGGAAAACGGGATTATGCTTTGTATTTTGATTTAGTGATTGATAAAGTTCGGTCTGGTGGTATTATCATTGCGGATAATGTATTGTGGAGTGGAAAAGTAACGACAGACCCTGCTCAACACGATAAAGATACTCAATTTTTGGATAAATTCAACAAAAAGTTGCATCAAGACCCGCGTGTGGAAACGCTTTTGTTGCCTTTGCGGGATGGATTGATGATTGCTCGGAAAAGATAGTTTTCAGACCATACGAACTAAAAATTATTATTTTAAATGAAATTTTTAAATATTCTATTTATCACACTATGTGCGTTGCAATTATCAGCGCAAAGCTACGTTTTTGGTGTAAAAGGCGGACTTTCAGTCGGCAATCAGCGTTGGAATGAGGGCGAGCGCAACCTTTTATACAAATATCATGGCATTGGATTCGTCGAAACCGTGCCGACGAATGGCAAATTATCGGTTTTTGCGCAAGCGGGCTACCACATTCGCGGCAGCGCGATTCGCACACGTCCGTACAAATGGATTGACCCCAATACGTTTACGGCGGTGGACATTCCTGCCACTTTGACCGAATTTCAATTTAAAAATGTTGCTTTAACGGTTGGTGTGAAGCAAAAAGATATTTTAAATATTAAAAATGCGTTTTACGGCTTAGGGATTCGGGGCGAATACACGATTGGCACTTCTCTTGGGAATGCACAATATGCAGGTTATTACATTCAATATCCTGTGCCTGAGAATGTTAAGCATTTCAATTATGGATTATATTTGAGTGGCGGCTTGGATTTTCCCTTATCCGAATTTATCGGAGGCATCCTTGAATTGAGCATTAGCCCCGATATTTCGCGCCAATATTTTAGTCCAGAAATCAGAAATGTGATAATTCGCAACGAATATGACGAGCGCAATGGGCAGACGGTGACGCTCCCGTCTCAAACGATTCGGAATGTATCGGTCGAATTGTCTTTGGGCATCCATTTTTTGAGAAAAATTATATATGTAGAATAATCAATAAAACCATGATAGAACCTATTCAATCCGTTCCAGCTCGAACCACCAAACGCATTTGCGAAGTGGCTTGGTTCGATGACCTTTGTGGTGGTGACACTGCGTTTCTTGGCACCGTAGATCCGACGCGCCGAAGTAGTTACGAACACTGCCGAGACATTATGCAACTTGCTGATAAGCAAGGATTTACAAATATTTTATTGCCCACTTCTTATGTAGTTGGACAAGAAGTACTTCCTTTTGCCGCAGCGATGTCGTCTCAAACGAGTCAAATTAATATGCTTGCTGCGATTCGCACAGGCGAAATTCATCCGCCGATGTTAGCGCGTCATTTGGCAACTTTAGACCATATGTTACAAGGCAGGCTAACGGTCAATATCATCAATTCGGATTTGCCGGGTTTGAAGGAAGATCATGAGTTGCGGTACAAACGATGTGGTGAAGTGATTGAGATTTTAAAGCAGGCTTGGACGCAAGATTACATTGATTTTCAAGGAGAAATATATAATTTCAAAATGAAATCCAATCCTGTAAAATCCTATCAACAAAATGGCGGACCCCTGCTTTATTTTGGAGGTATTTCGCCCGGTTCCAAAGAAGTTTGTGCTAAATATTGCGATGTTTTTTTGATGTGGCCCGAACCCGAAGAGAGCATTTACGCGACCATGCAAGATATGAGTGAGCGTGCTGCCAAACAGGGGCGGACGATTGATTTTGGGTTGCGGATTCATGTGATTGTGCGCGAAACGGAGGCAGAAGCGAAGGCTTATACCAAACAATTAATGTCAAAATTCGATGCCAAAGTTGCCGAACAACTCAAACATCGGACACAGGATTCCAAATCCGCAGGCGTTTTGCGTCAAGATGCGTTTCGCCAAAATGCGGATCCAGACGATTTTGTAGAACCGATGTTATGGATGGGCATTGGTCGAGCGCGGTCAGGTTGCGGGGGCGCGTTAGTGGGTACGCCTGAACAAATTATTAAAAAGTTGAATCGGTATATGGATATGGGGATTCGCTCGTTCATTTTATCGGGTTATCCATTGATGGAGGAATGCGAATTATTTGGAAAATACGTGTTGCCGCACTTGCCAAATGTCAAATTATCCGTCGAACAAGGGCGCACACCTGCCGAAACGCCTGAAACACCCTTGACTTTTGCACCTTTGCATGCATAAATAACGACTCGAATTAAGATTTGTAGGATTCTTGTTATACTTTGTGGCGAGTGGTTTTGCGATACAATGGGAACGCGGATGACGCGGATTAAGCGGATGAGCGCGGATTTTTTTTGAAATTCAGTGCAAAAATCAAAAAAAATCCGTGAAAACTCGCCCAATCCGCGTTATCCGCGTTCCCATTGTATCGCAAAACCACTCGCCGCAAAGTATAATAACAATCCTACAAATCTTATAAATCCTAATTCAAACCTCAAACGTCTATCGAAATCATATATGAAACTTTCCATCATCATTGTCAATTACAATGTCCGCTATTTTTTAGAGCAGGCATTATTGTCGGTTCGACGCGCCCAAGAAGCGGCTCCGCACCTGTCAACGGAAGTGTTCGTCGTGGACAATAATTCGGTAGATGACTCGGTGGAAATGGTGCGCGAGAAGTTTCCAGAGGCAATTTTGATTGCTAACAAACAAAATACGGGTTTTGCGGTTGCCAATAATCAGGCAATGCGTGTTGCAAAAGGCGCATATATCCTGTTATTGAACCCCGATACGGTAGTGCGCGAAGATACTTTTGCGAAATGTACGGCTTTTATGGATGCGCATCCAGAAGCGGGGGGCTTGGGCGTGAAAATGATTGACGGTTCAGGCGCGTTTTTGCCTGAAAGTAAACGCGGTTTTCCCGCGCCGATGGTTGCGTTTTACAAAGCGTTTGGTTTGGCAGCCCTTTTTCCGAAAAGTCCGCGTTTCAATCGCTATGCTTTGGGGCATCTCGACCCTGACGAAACCCATGAAGTGGAGGTTTTAGCAGGAGCCTTTATGTGGATGCGAAAGAGCGTTTTGGATAAAATTGGCTTGTTGGATGAAGCGTTTTTTATGTATGGAGAAGACATTGATTTGTCATATCGAATTGTATTAGAAGGATTTAAAAATTACTATTTTGCAGATACGACGATTATTCATTACAAAGGAGAAAGCACCAAAAAAGGGAGTTTGAATTATGTCAAAACGTTTTACAACGCGATGATGATTTTCGCTCGAAAGCATTTTAAAGGCAATCAAGCCACTGCTTTCATCGCGCTGATGCAAGGAGCGATATGGTTTCGAGCCGCATTGACCTTGTTTTCCAACCTCTTTCAACAACTTTTTTTGCCTGTATCGGATGCGATATTAATTTTTATCGGCATGTATGGATTGAAAGATTGGTGGGCAAATTACTATTTTCAAATGCCGAATTATTATCCTACTTCTTTTTTATATTTAAATATTCCATTGTATGTAATAGGTTGGTTAACATCGATTTATTTTAGTGGTGGGTATGATTCACCTGTTTCATTGAAACGGATTTTGCGCGGTATTTTTTGGGGAACGGTTTTTTTATCGGCGATTTATGGATTATTGCCTTTGGAATATCGGGTTTCGCGGATGTTGCTCTTATTGGGTGCCGTTTGGACGGCTTTGGCGATTGGGATTTGGCGCGTCTGCAAACACTTTTTGCAATATAAAAACTTTAAAATCGGGGTTGAAACCATTCAAAATTTGGCAATTATTGGTTCTGTTGCCGAGACGGAACGCGCTCAAAACTTGCTTCATCAAGCACAAGTTTTTAAAAATTTCATTGGTCGGGTTGAACCCAATGAATTAGAAATCGACCACCGCCACTGTCTCGGCAGTTTGGCGCAATTGGATGAAATTGTCAGAATTTACAAAATAAACGAAATTATATTTTGCTCAAAAGATGTTTTAGCCAATGATATGATGGCAAAAATGACGACTTTGGGTTCGAGCATTGAATATAAAATCTTGCCAGAGGAAAGTTTAAGCATTATTGGTAGCAGTGATAAAAATACCGCAGGAGCTGTTTATACCATTGACATCCAATTTAAAATTGATACAACCGCACATCGGCGCAATAAACGATTATTAGACATCAGTTTATCTATTTGTTTTTTGGTGCTATTCCCAATTATAATTTGGTTTATAAAAAATAAAAAATCGTTTTTAACAAATAGTATTCAAATTTTGTTCGGGCGCAAAACATGGGTTGGTTACGCCGTTTATCCCAATCAATTGCCCCGATTGAAACCGGGTATTTATACACCTTCTGATGGACTCGCCCGCGATAAACCATTGAATCAACCCACCATACAAAGAATTGATTTTTTATATGCAAAAGATTATGATGTTTGGCGTGATGTAGATATTGTGATACGAGCATTGATTCATTTGGATAAATTTTGAAAATCAGCTATCCCAATAAAAATTGGACAAACTTTCGGGCGCAACCACAAAATGCGCCTCGTCTAAATGTTGAAACTTGCGCAGGAGGCTACTTGCCAACTGTCCGTAACCATGCGCCACTATCCAAAAATACTTCACGTAAGGTGAAATAGTGTCATGTGTGTAATAATGGACGGTTTTTTCTATTTTAATTTGATGATGATTCATATTTTATTGAAATTTTGAAACAAAGATAATAAAAAATCTTCTTTTGCTTGGTGATTTATAATTTAAGACTATATTTGCTCCGTGCTGATGTAAAAACCAATCGTTTCATTTAAAAAAAATTGTGATGATGAATCTTAAAAAAATTCGGCAGGAAACGCCTCACTGTCTTACCCAAATCCACCTCAATAATGCAGGTGCATCCCTTCCGCCCACCGTCGTTACGCGGGCAATGACGGAATATTTGGAAAAAGAAGCCGAAGTGGGTGGGTACGAACTCAGTGATTTGCGTCAAAACGCGCTCCTTGCTTTTTACGACGAAGCAGCTAAGTTATTGAATACCAAGGCTTTAAATATTGCGCTTGCAAGTAGTGCAACTGATGCATACAATAAAGTCTTGTCCGCCATTGTCTTCAAATCAGGTGATGTCATCTTGACCACAGATGATGATTATATTTCAAATCAAATTGCTTTTTTGTCTTTGCAAAAACGGTTTGGCATTGAAATCGTGCGCGGCGGCAATCGTCCCGAAGGCGATTTGGATTTGGTTCATTTTAAACAATTAATGTTGAAACATAAGCCAATTTTGGTCGCCGTGACGCATATTCCGACCAATTCTGGGTTGATACAACCTGTGGAAGCGGTTGGTGAAATGTGTCGCGAGCAAAATATTTGGTATTTAGTGGATGCTTGTCAGTCAGTTGGACAGATTTCGGTAGATGTTCAAACCATTCATTGCGATTTTTTGACGACAACAGCCCGTAAATTCTTGCGCGGTCCGAGAGGAATTGGCTTTTTGTATGTGTCCGATAAGGCGTTAACGGCAGGTTTGCATCCACTATTTTTAGATATGCGCGGTGCAGATTGGGTTGGTGACAACGAATATAGCCTCCATCCGACCGCTCGAAGATTTGAATTATGGGAAAATGCGAATGCAAATGTCATTGGTTTAGCAGAATGCTTGCGTTACGTTAATCAATTGAATATCAATGAAGTAGAGAAAATAAATGTCCAATTAGGTGCGACCATGCGACAATTATTGAGCAAAATTGAAGGTGTGCGTGTCTTAGACCAAGGCGTTCGATTGGGCAGTATCGTGACGTTTGCAGTGGAAAATATTTCGGCGGAAGCGATGAAAGATATTCTAAAAAAACATCATTTGAATTTTTCAATGAGTTTTAGAAATTTTGCATTATTGGATTATAATAAAAAAAAGGTGGATTGGGCAATTCGCTTTTCGCCACACTATTACAATACGGTTGCAGAACTCGAAGCGGCGGCAAAAGCAGTGCAATTTGCAATGGCTTCTAAATTAGAAACCGCTTGATTTGAATTTTTGAATTAGGATTTTATAGGATTAAGTGGTTAATGTTAAATAATTGACAACACCGTTTGGAGGGTTTGAAACCCTCCAAACGGTATAATGCCTTGATAATCAAATTTTTAGTCAACATTCTTTTTTGTCGATTTTTTAACTTCAACTACTTATCCCAAAAAAACCTAATTCAAACCATTCAGACAAAAAACATTGCCTAATTTTCTTTTTTCGATTAAAATTTCTTCATTTTCGAGCGTAGAAGCATAGTTTTCAACGTGATACAAATGATATTGAATTGCCAAATGTTTTATTTTTTTCAGTTGAATCCCTGTGGCAAAAAGCCGCCATTCCAAATCCGTATCCTCGCCAATCCCTGCTTTAACATAATCTTCATCGTACCCATTAATTGCCTGTAACGCGCTTTTATGAATGCTCCAATTGCAACCCCAAATCCCTGTTTCAACATGAATTTTAGGTTTCAAAAAAGGGATATAAAAAGCACAATCAATTCGTTGACAATGATTTACAATTAAATTAAAAATAGAAATTGAGTTTAAATCACAGGTTTCATACAAACGATTCGTCAAGGTTTCGGACAACATCACGCGCCGACCAAACAACCCAAATCCACTCACCCGATGTCGATAATGCGCCGCCAAAAATTGCGGATGCAGGAGGCAATCACCATCAATAAAAACCAAATAATCCGCCGCCGATACGCGAATCGCTTGATTCAAAGCCTTGTTTTTTCGGAAACCAATGTCCGGTTGCGAGATGTGTTTTATTTTAAAAAAGAATTGATTTTCAACGTTTTGTATGAAATTTCGCATCGCTATACCGTCATTATCTTCAGCAACGATGACTTCAAAATCTTGAAAAGACTGTTGCGCAAGGCTTTTGAAAACGAGGTCGAGCGCGGCTATATTTTTATAAACGGCGATGATAATGGATAGGGCAGGCATGTTTTTTTGATGATTTAGATGTACCTTTATTCAAATCCGTTCTACATTTTAGTCAATAATAATTTTTCAATATAGTACAGCGTATAATTTTTTCAAGGCTTTACGCGCTAAGTTGACAATATCTTGTGCCATTGCCAAACACTTTCTGGTGATTTTTGGGCTTACTGATTAAAAAATGAGGGACAATTTTAGAGCTATACATTTTTTAAATGTAAATTAATGCGAGCATAACTTGCGTCAAATTTGAAACTTGACGCAGGTTTGGTATATTTAATGGATAGAAACACCTTAGACTAAATTCGCAATCAATTCTTTCATTTTTTCCAATTCATCCTTCATCCGCACCACGAGTTTTTGAATCTCATGCGAATACGCTTTAGAACCCAACGTATTGATTTCGCGCCCAATTTCCTGTGTAATAAAATTCAACGTACGACCTTTGGAATTGCCGCCTTTTTCTGCAATTTGGTCTAAAAAATAGCGACAATGTTGTGCTAAACGAACTTTTTCTTCGGAAACATCGATTTTTTCCAAATAAAATAACACTTCTTGTTCAAAACGATTTTCATCAATATTCTCGCGCCCCATAAATTCATCCAAATTTTGTTTCAATCGCCCGCGCAATTTCGTCACCCGTTCTTGTTCAAAAGGCTCAATCGCTTGCAAATTTTGTGCAATTTGTTCGATGCGTTCTTTGAGGTCGCGCTCCATTGATTCGCCTTCGATGCGGCGATATTTATTAAATTCGGTTACGGCATCTCGAACCGTCGATTGTGCGATTTGCCATTCCGAGTCGGAAAGCGTTTCTGGTTCACCGCCGACAATGTTGGGCAAACGCAAAATCGCATGAATAAAATCGCCATCACTATTTTTCAAATGCAATTTATGTGAAAGCGACCTCAATTCTTTGAGGTACTTTTCAAACAAATCGTGGTTAAAAACAAAATCATCTTCGCCCGACAAGGTTTTAAGGGTGATAGAAACATCCACTTTCCCGCGCTCGGTATGCTCGTTGAGGATGCGCCGCAAGTCCAATTCTTTTTCCTTATAAGAAGGCGGCATTTTGAACCGCACATCGGTCAATTTGCTATTGAGGGCGCGGATTTCAACCGTCAAAGTCTTGTCGCCAAAGGTTTTTGTTGCCCGACCGTAGCCAGTCATAGATAATATCATAGTTATAAATTTCAATGCAAAGGTAATGTCTTTTTTCAAGACGAATGTTCGTTTGAATTAGGATTTTTAAGATTTTGGGGATTCAATTAGGATTTTAAATCCTAATCATTCTAAAAAATCAATCCTAATTGAATCCTCAAAAATCCCAAAAATCCTAATTCTACTCATTATCAAACTGCAATCGCGCCAAATTGTTATACAAACCGTTTGGAATCGCCGATAAACTTTCATGCGTCCCCGTTTCAACAACTCTGCCGCCGTCAATCACACAAATTTTATCCACTTCCCGAATCGTCGCCAATCGGTGCGCAATAATAATACTTGTTCGCCCTTTCATCAACTCGTTCAAGGCTTCTTGCACCACTTTTTCGGATTCAGCATCTAAGGAACTCGTCGCTTCATCCAACAATAAAATCGCAGGGTCGCGCAAAATCGCTCGTGCAATCGCAATCCGTTGTCGCTGACCGCCCGACAATTTAATGCCGCGCTCGCCCACAATCGTCTTCAAACCTTCTGGAAAACTGCTGATAAATTCCCAAGAATTGCTTTTTTTCGCCGCTTCGATGATTTCCGCTTCGGTTGCATCGGGTTTTCCATAGCGAATATTATCACCAATCGTGCCACCAAATAGCAACACTTCTTGTGGTACAATCGCTAAATTAGAACGATAATTAGAAATTTCATAACTTTCAATCGATTGATTATCAATGGTTATCGTGCCACCACCGCGTTCATAAAATTTTAATAACAATTGAACAACCGTTGATTTGCCCGCCCCACTCGGACCGACTAAGGCGACTTTTTGTCCCGCCTGAATGCTCAAATCCAAGCCTTTCAATACTTCCACATCCGTCCGAGTCGGATACCGAAACGTCACACCTTTAAATTCAATATTGCCTTGCAAACGCTTTGTGGGGGTCGTACTTTGTCCTTTCAACGGATTATCATTCAATAATAATTCATAATTTGAAAACTTCAAATCCACTTCTGAGGGCGTATTTAAAATCTCACGAACACGCTCCGTTGCACCAATCGCGCCCAATATTTCAGAATAAAAATTGCTCAAACCCACAATTGCCGTTCCAATCACCATCGTATAAACGAAAAATGCAATCAAATCGCCCGCACTCATTTCGCCATTTTGAACCATCACCGCGCCGCGCCAAAGCACATAAAACATCGCGCCAAACAGCAAAACGACGATAAATGCTGCAAAAATGCCCCGCGCCCGGGCAAATTTCATGGAAATATCCACCGATTTGCGATTGACCTTGCTGTATCGCGCCGCTTCAAAGCCTTCATTTGTAAACGCCTTGACGGAATTGATAGCCGTAATCGTTTCATTTAAAATAATATTCGTTTCAGCGATTTGGTCTTGACGCTCTTTTGCCATTTTGCGGATGTACTTGCCGAAAAAAACCGCGCCAATCACGATAAACGGAAAGGTCAACAACATGATAATTGCCAAATGCGGAGTCGTCACCGCCAAAATCGAAATCCCAACCACCAAAATAATCACTTGGCGAATAAATTCGGCTAACGTAACCGAAAAAACATTATACAACTTATCTACATCTGAATTGATGCGGCTAATCAATTCTCCAATCCGACTTTTTTCAAAAAACGAAATCGGTAACGTGATGATTTTTTGATATAAATGATCTTTCAAATCCGCAATACCGCGTTCACTCACTTCCGCAAAAAGCAAGACCCGACTGTACGAAATAATCCCTTGAACCGCCAATAACAAGGTCAAAAAAATGCCAATATCGCTCAAAGTAACTTTTTGAATATACGTAGGCAATTGTTTTTGATTGCCTTGTGCAATATCCACCATCACCCCCGACAATTTCGGGAAAATCATAAACGAAAAAGTCGATAAAGATAACATGACCAAACCACCCAAAATCGACCATTTATACGGGCGCACAAATTCAAAAATTTGGAGGGCTTCCCGAAAGGATTCTTTGGTAACTTTGGTTTTCGGCGCGTCATCTGCCACCCGCCATCTGCCTTGTGCCATTTTGTTTTAATTTAGAAAATTTGGAAATAAAACACAAAGAAAATAAAAAGTGACGACAGTACACACTGTCGTCACCAATTACACCCTCTATTATGAAAAATCAAACTAATCTTTAATATCTTTAAGCGGATTTTACCCGTTTTCTTCGACTTCTTCCATAATATTGCGCTCATACAATTTGCCTAAATTGTCGTATCGATGGTTTATCTTATCTTTTAACTCCTTGCGCGCAAAGAAAATCCGACTTTTCACCGTCCCCAAAGGCAATTTTAAATCATCGGCAATCTCCTGATATTTATAACCTTGATAATGCATCACAAACGGCACTTGAATACTCGCATCCAAAGCCTCCACCATGCCCGTCAATTCTTGCATCATAATATCGGATTCAGCTTGATTCGGAATCGAAACCATCGGAGAATTGATGTAAAATTGGTTATCCGTTGCATCCGTGATGGTATTTGCCTTGACTTTTTTACGATAATTATTGATGAAAATATTCTTCATAATCGTAAAAGTCCATGCTTTGAAATTCGTTCCAATCCGAAATTTATCCCGATTGGTCATAGCACGAAACGCAGTTTCTTGAAACAAATCTTTTGCATCCTCCATATTTTTGGTCAGATTGTAGGCAAAAGCGTGTAACAAAGCACTCATTCCATCTAAACGGTTGTTGAATTCGAGCGTTGACATCATGCGTAAGATTTATATAAAAAAAAATTCGGGTGATTTCCAACAAGTTTTTGTAGAACCTGTTTTGTCGAAGCAAAATTAGGTCAGAGTTAAACAAAATCCAAATTTTACTTCCACAATTTTAAAAAAAAATGAAAAAAAAAGCAATTTTTATTTTTGTTAAAAATATAAAACATTGATAATCAACATTTTATGTTTTTAGGAGAATAAATTTAATTGCTTTTACTTTCATTTTTTTTTGAAAATATGATGAAGACTTTGCGTAAGTGTTTTTAAAATCTTTAAGAACACTTACGTAAAGTCCCCCCCCCGTTAAAGTTTAGTTAACAGTTGTGACCGCCGCAAAATATAGGAACTAATTTCCCAAAGACCCTGTTTTACCAGTTGTTACTTCGCCAAAATGTTAAACAAACATGGAACCTATTAAAGTTGCTATCATCGAAGATAATCGCTATTTGCGAGAAGGGATGACTTCTCTTTTGAATTTTACGCAGGGTTTTCAATGCGTCGGCGCGTATCCCGATGCAACAGATATTGTCTATAACATCCGCCGCGTCGCGCCGAAAGTCGTATTAATGGACATTGATTTGCCCAGTAAAATGAATGGTATTGATGCGACACAACAATTACGCGCCACTTTTCCTGATATTTATATCTTGATTCAGACGATTTTCGAGGATGAAAAAAGGATTTGCCAAGCAATTGATGCGGGCGCGGCAGGTTATGTGTTGAAAAATATTCCACCGACCAAATTATTGGAAGCGATTGCGGATACAGCCGCAGGGGGCGCGTCGATGAGCCCGCCTATAGCCAAAAAAATGATGGAACTTTTGCGCAAAGCCCAATTAACGTCGGTTTTATCTCCTAAAACAAAATCAAATACGCAACAATTGACCAAATGTCAACTTAAAGTGGCGGAAAGCATCGCCACCGGGAAGAGTTATAAAATGGTAGCGGAAGAGTTAGGCATCACAGTGGATGCGATTAAATTCCATTTGAAGAATATTTATGCGATTTTAGAGATTGATAACCGCTATGAATTGGCAGATGCGCTGAAAAAGGTATTTTAAATATAGGCAAATTGAAAACAGGAGTCGGGAAATCAGTTTTAAGACGCTGATTGTTACGATTTTGTAAAAACTGATTGGAATGTGTATCCGTCTAAAACGCGCAAGGGACAAAATGAACCTGCCTTTGGTTCGCTTTGTCCCTTGCGCGTTTTAAAACAAAAAGTATCTCCACTTTTTTGATAGCGTGCTGCATGCCGCTATCGCAACACTCCGAAATCCACCGAATCGTTCACCTTTTTATTTACCAACCCGTTTTCCATTTTCATATTTTACGACAAATGCCGTTTTAAAACTTTTCGTTTGAATCACTTTACACGCTTGATTGGCTTTGGCAAGGCTTTCAAACTCGCCTATCATCAATTTTTTCTCCTCATTCGCCGCCCATTCGATGTCAAAACGCCCGTAAGATTCTACGCGTTCCAATCGCCGTCGATACGAAGCATCCAAATTTTTAGTCGTAGCCAATTGCACCCGATACAAAACGCCTTTTTTAACGATATTTCCTTCATTTTCAGTTGGTTCTAAGGCAGAATCGCCTGCGGGACCCATTGGTTTTTCCGTTTTTTCGCCTGATTTCGATGCTAATTCGCCGATTGGTTCTAAAACAAAATTTTTCACAACCATTTTCGACGTGTCTTGCGTACTAAAATCATAGGTTGCGACTTTATAATTTTCTTGCTCCACTTCCATCCGATACGTTTTATTGGGCATAATCAACAATTGATAGACCCCATTTCCAAAGGTTTCAGCCGTCAAAAGTCGAAGATCATCTTTTCCTCGTTTTTCATATAATGCAATATTAAAACTTGTATTAACTTGTTTTCCAATACTTTTAGTTGTAATGGTTCCTTTTACTTGCAAGGGTTGACTGCTTTCAATGGAAAATCCAAAAATATCATCATCCACTGTTGTTACTTTTTCGCCTGCAAAACGGCGATTCGAGGTGAAAAAACCACCTGTTTTTGCCCGATTTTGGATGAAATAATAATCATCCGCCGCCGAATTATAAGGCAAACCTACATTTTCAGGCACGTTCCAATTTTTACCACCAACATTTTTAGTTTTGAAAATATCCAATCCACCAATACTTTGTTTTCCATTAGAAGCAAAATACAACATTTCTGTTTCCAAATCATAAAAAGGAGTCACTTCATCTGCCGAAGAATTGACCGTTTTGCCCAGATTGCGCGGCACCGTAAAGTCAATATCAGGACTACTAATCTCGCGGGTCGCGCTCCATAAATCCATCCCGCCTTGTCCATTGCGCCGATTGCTCGAAAAATACAAGGTTTCCACCCCGTCTTGATGCACCACAAAAGGATGTGTGGTAGTTGCGCCATCCGCATTGATGTAATTGCGCAAGCGCATCGGTTGCGCCCAACTCAAACCCGCCCGTTTGATGACATAAATCGCTGAAAATTTATTCCCTTTTTTATCCGTTTCTTGTTGAGAATAGTAAAAACGACTCGCATCGGGCGCAAAACACCCATTTCCAAACGGTAAATTATGGTCTAATGGGAATTTTGGCATATCCGAAGCCCGCCATTCGCCCACCATTTGTTGACTCCGATGAATGCCCAAACTGCCTTTTCTATCCGAAGTGAAGTACAAAATGTCATTTCCAAACAAAACAGGCGCGAAATCCGACCCAATCGAATTAATATTTTCATTCAAATGTTCCAATTTCACTTTCGGCCTGCCTGCATTTTCGTTGGTTGCCAAGGCGGTTGCGGCAGCCTCCATTTGAATCCCCAAACTGCATCCAGACAACTCATTTTGCAATTTTTCAACCACTTCATTGCGGTCTTTGCCCATGTACGTATTGATGGCAATCACCAATTCGCGAGAAGCATCATCGTATTGACCCGATTGCTTTAAAGATAAAGCATATTTATAACGCGCTGATGGAAATGCTTTTACATCATCTTTGACATACGCTAAAAGTTGCACCGCTTTGGCATAATCCCGCACTTGGGCATACAACATGCCTGCTTGATAGACCAACTCTTTTTGAGTCCGCTTTTGTTTCCAAGCGGCTTCAAAATGGAAAGCGGCTTCTAAAAGTTTGCCCGTTTCGACCGATTTTTCTGCCTGACGGCGATGCTCTTTCCACGTCAAACGCGGTTGTTCGCGGTCTGCGCCGTTTGCAAAATGAGTAGCAGGCAGAAACCAAAGGACGCTTAAAGCAAGTATTGAAAAAGATGTTCTCATAATAGTTACCGTTTTAGAACATTTCGACCAGCGCGTTTTTGGAGTGATTCGAGTCGGGCGAAATATGAAATTATATTTTTAAATTATCTTTTAAAATCTGATTTTCAATAGTTTGTGGGTAGTAATGATGCTCCAATGTAAGGACTTTTCGAGCGATTTCGGAAGGCGAATCCGTCCGTTGTAAGGCGATTTTGGCTTGAAATAAAGGTGCGCCTTTATCATAAAATTCGTTGACTAAATGAATCGTGATGCCTGATTCGGTTTCCGTCCCTGCCTGCACTGCGGCATAGACAGCTTCGTGAACGTGTTTGCCATACATGCCCTGCCCACCAAATTTGGGCAAGAGCGCGGGATGAATGTTAAAAATGCGTTCGTTGTAAAGATGCACCAATTCCTTTGGCATCAAAACCAAAAAACCTGCCAAAACGATATAGTCAATACCCAATTTGGTTAATTTTTCACTCAAATCGGGGTGTTCGGCGGGTTGCGTGAGCATGTTTTTGGATATGACGAAGGTTTCAACGCCATATTCGGCGGCGATTTCCAATACAAAAGCCGCTTTGCGATTCGACGCAACAAGCGCGACGCGAATAGATGGATGGTTTTGAAAATGTTCCAAAATACGGCGTGCATTACTGCCCCCGCCCGAAGCAAAAATAGCGATATGTATCATTGTTGATAGATGATTAAGGGCTTGATTTTTAATATTTAACTCAAGTTGCGGTACGGTCTGAATTAGGATTTTTAGGATTCAATTCGGATTGAATTTTAGGATAAAATCTTAAAAAATCAATCCGAATTGAATCCCAATAATTTCATAAATCCTAATTCAAACCAAGTATTCAGATGGAATAAGTAGCGATTAAATGACGTAACTCATTCAAATACAATTGTTTAACGGGTTCTCGTAACACGAGATTCGTATGCGTACAAAAACGGTGCGCCGTTAAAAAATTAACTTGCAGTCGATTCCAAGCCTGTTCGGTGGAAAGAATACCCAATGATTTTAACTCTTCAAACAGCGTTTGTCCAATCGAATAAAAATCATTTCTGCCAAGATAATCCAAATCGGCATCACACAAAATGGCTTCTAAACGCGTTTGCGGCGATTGCGGGATTTTAGTTGCCATAATCATCCCACAAATCAATTCAATATCATTTGTTTGATACCCAAAATAGGGTAGAAAAGAACGCGCTATCTCGCAACCATGCCGTTCATGTTCGCGGACACTGCGCGTAAATCCGACATCATGGAATAAAGCAGCCGTTTTCAACAACAATTTATCGCGCCGACCCACCTTCTCCGATGTGCATAAAGCGCGGGTCGTTGCCAACACATCTAACGTGTGGTGTACGCCATGATACGATAAATTGGGTGTTAATTTCGTTTTCAACTCATTGAGAATGAAGGCTTTAGCTGCTCGATACTTCATGATGCGTTTGTTAAAAGAGTCTAAAAAATAGGGCTTGAAAAATCAAAAGCTAAGTAGTTGATTTGAAATAAGCGACCAAAATGTAAATGATTGATAATCAGTGTATTCGTATCGAATCAAGGTCGGCGAGGTTGCAACCTCGCCGACCTTTTGGATCGGTTCTTTCAATTGAACTACTTACTTCGTTAATCCACAATGACAACGCCTGTTGCCATAAATTTCATTTCCGTCTTTGGTTTCGTAATTTTAGCGATTTCGGCGGGCGATTTGCCGTCATCTTCCGCGAAATGTTTCAATTGTTCCACAGGAGTTGTTTCGGTAAAGGCTTTTCCAGTCATGACGATTTTTTTACCAGCAAGATCTTTTGGCATAAAAAACGCATAATCTTGGAATTTTACAAACATCGACGGTTTCCCCGTTTCCGATTGGATATTCATCCAACAACCTTTTGCTTTACAAACGGCTTCGACCTTGCCTGTGACGGTCACACTTTCGGTTTTATCGCCTTTTTCAATTTTGGAAACCAAAGCATCATATGGAATCGCACCTTTTGGGTCGAATTTCGCGCCAAAAGCCTTGCCATCATGGGCTTTGGCTTTAAAAATTTGATAAGCCTGGTCTTCCGATGGTGCGGTTTTACTCGTTTTCGGGGTGCAGCCGATGCCTAAAAAGGCGGCAAGACTCATGGATAATAGGATTTTTTGAAACATATAGATAGAATTATTTGAAATGATTGCAATTTTTCCTCAAAAGTACAGTAGATTTGTTTTTTTTCAAAGTTAAAATTGGATTTATTGCATTTTTAAAACACATAGTACACATAGGTTTCATAGGACACATAGGACACATAGGCGCAAGTGTTTCTTTTTTCGCTTCTTGAACGAAAAAAAATGCTTATGCCTATGTGTTCTATGAAACCTATGTGTCCTATGTGTTTCACAAATCCAAGTTTTTAAATGAATCTTTAAAATCATAAAGCATTGGCAGGCATTTATATACATATTCCATTTTGCAAACAGGCATGCAATTATTGCAATTTTCATTTTTCCACTTCCTTGCGGCAACAAACGGTGATGATGGAAGCGATTGGGCGCGAATTGTCTTTAAGACGCACTTATTTGAAGGATGAAAAAATCAACACCATTTACATCGGCGGCGGCACGCCTTCTCTTTTGGAGGCAAAACAATTGACCGTTTTATTTGAAATTATTTTTAAAACATATGATGTTTCCACAACAGCGGAAATCACTTTGGAGGCAAATCCAGATGATTTATCGGTTGCCTACCTTCAAATGTTGAAAAGAGATACGCCTATCAATCGATTAAGTATTGGTATTCAATCTTTTTCAGATAATGATTTAAAATATATGAATCGCGCTCATAATGCGCAAGAAGCCCGTCATTGCCTCGAAAATGCGTTGACAATTGGTTTCCAAAACTTGACGGTTGACTTGATTTACGGTACACCAACCACTTCACATGCGCAATGGTTGACGAATTTGAATACGATTTTTGACTATAAAATTCCGCATATTTCCTGTTACGCGCTCACGGTAGAACCTAAAACGCCGTTAGACAAACAGATACGCTTGCAAAAAAAAATAGCTGTGAGTGATGAGCATGCCGCCACTCAATTTGAAGTACTGATGGAACAAATGGCGCAAAAAAGTTATGTTCATTATGAAATTTCCAATTTTGCGCAAGCGGGTTGGTATTCCAAACACAATGCAAATTATTGGAAAGGGGTTTCGTATTTGGGCGTTGGACCATCTGCGCACTCTTTTGACGGCGCGAGTCGGCAATGGAATGTGGCAAATAATCACCAATATTTAAACGGGATTGCCATCGAAAATTTGAATTTTGAAAAAGAAATCTTGACAATCAATCAACAATATAACGAGTATGTGATGACCGCTTTGCGCACGATTTGGGGTATTGATATTGAAATCATTGAGTTGAAATATGGTTTTGAAAAACGATGTTTTTTTGAAAAAATGGTTCAATTTTTTATTGATAATCAAAATATTATAAAAAATAAAAATCATTATATATTAAGTGCATCAGGCAAATTTTTAGCAGATGGAATTGCTGCGGAATTGTTTATATAACAAACCTGTTTCGTCAGAACGGGCATTTTTTGATAAAAATGTTTTATTTTGCCTTTTCAAACCCAAAATAAAATCCATTATGACCGAAAATGAAATACTGCTCTTACATGATAGGCTTTATGAATATTTGAAAGGATTGCATATGGCAAACCCTAATTTTATGTTTTCTTTTACAAAAGACAATGAAAGATTGAAAAAAAAATTATGGTTTGATGAAACGGTATCAAATAGAGTTATTGAATGCTTATCAGGAAATTCTAAGTGAATAATTTATATAAAAAACGGCATCCGTTTGGGAACAAATGCCATTTTTTATTGCGTTTTCAAACCAAAACCATTTTGTAAATAAAAAATGACTTCAAACGAGAGACAAAACCATTCATGAAAAGTATGATTTCTTGCGGTTCAGCGCACTTTTGCTTATCAAGCTAAAGAGGTTCATGCAGGTTATGAAGCCACTGCCCATAAATTTTTAAAATCTTTTTGGAGGACTTTAGCTAAATCCTTTTGAACGCCTAATTGAAAAAAGTAATTTAAAATCAATTTAATCGACTCTTCCCGCATATCATGATATTGTTCCATCATCAATAGGCTCGGTTCATCTATTTTATGATGGGCTTCAATCAACTGATTGAGCGATTCAATGCGTTTAAATTGCAACAATATGAATGTAGTATCTTTTTTACTTAATTTCATTGGTTGGAAAATTGAGTTGAATGAATCCTTTTTTTTCACTTTTTTTCTTATAATCTCTTGTGAAATCATGCCAAAATTGAAGGGTATCGAATTGCGTTAAAAAATAATTTTGATGCCCTTCTGGATAAACGCGTACAAAATAACAATCTATTTTGCCTTGCTTTCGATTCCGATACCATTCTCGAAAAACGGATTCATGCTTATCAAATAAAACATGATCCACAAATGTAACCACATCAATATCATTCGGTTGCACTTTTTTAGTGGTAAAACTGCCATTGACCCATTGTCGAAAAGTGCCAAGTTCTAAGGCTTGAAGTTTTGCTAAAAAATCGCAATAGGCTTCAAAAAGCATTTGACGATGGTCATTAAAAACAAATAATTCTTTAAAATCCGTAGGGCTTATCTCAATGACATCATTCGGTTCAAGATAGCCGCGCTGGTTAAATTGTAATTTCATTGTTTGATACCTTTTAAATTTGGGGCAAATTTATAGCAAAGATAATCATTTGAAACTTTTTTGCAAAAAAAATGTAGGTCATCTAATCAAAAACGGCATCCGTTTCCAAAACGAATGCCGTTGTCCTTATCAATCAATCTTTTATAATTATAATTAATTATTCATTCGTACTCGCTTCTTCCGTTTTATCGGGCATGCTTCGAGTGGTATTATTCCGTCGAGCGTCTTGCGCCATTTTGTGTTGTCGCCAAGCTTCGTCGTCGGCTTCATACGCTTTGATGATTTCCTTCACCAAGCGATGCCGCACCACATCCTCCGCAGACAAAAACACTTGTGCAATCCCATCCACATTTTTCAAAATATCCAACGATTGCACCAAGCCAGACTGAATATTGCGCGGCAAATCGATTTGAGACAAATCGCCCGTCACCACACATTTAGCCGTCGGACCGAGCCGCGTTAAGAACATTTTCATCTGTTGCGGAGTCGCATTTTGCGCTTCGTCGAGGATGACAAACGCATCATTCAACGTCCGACCGCGCATGAACGCTAACGGTGCCACTTCAATCGTACGACTCGTCATCATTTGCGTGAGTTTGTCGGCAGGAAACATATCGTCCAGCGCGTCGTATAACGGGCGCAAATACGGGTCAATTTTCTCCTTCAAATCTCCGGGCAAGAAACCCAAATTTTCACCAGCTTCCACTGCGGGGCGCGTCAAAATAATTTTTTTCACAATTTTGTGCTTCAACGCCCGTACTGCCATCGCAACCGCCGTATAGGTTTTGCCCGTTCCTGCGGGACCGAGCGCAAACACAATATCATGTTGGTCAATGGCTTCGACGAGTTTGCGTTGATTGCGGGTTTTCGCCTTGATGGGTGCGCCATCGCGTCCATAGACGATAGTAGCATTACTTTCGCCTGCGGGCAGCCGCACTTCATACGGGTTTTCGCCTTTCAACATGTCCGTCACGGTTTGAGAAGACAATTCTTTATGGTCTTTGAGCATCCGCACCATCATTTCCATCGTGGCTTTGGCGGTCTGCGCATCGCTTTTGGCTCCTGCGATTTTCAAATTATTACCCCGAGACGTAATCGTCAAATCGGGAAACGCCTTGCGGACAAGGTTCAATTTGGAGTTATTTTCACCGTAAAGGGCTAACAAATCAACTCCATCAATGGTCAAAATGATTTCGCTCAAACTTTTTTGAATTTTTTGGTTGAACTTTTGATGTTTAATGGTTAAACAATGCGTACAAGGTTATCCAATGTGGAGCGAATTGGAACGCAGATGACACAGATAGAGCGGATTTTCACGGATTTTTTTAATTGGATTTTTTTTGATTCAAAAAAATCCGTGAAAATCCGCCCTATCCGTGTTATCCGCGTTCCAATTGTATCTTGATTGGCTCATACATTTTAAAAAACAATCATGGCACAGCCCTCCTTTGTGTATTTCTATTGTTAAATATGTGATGAAAAGCAAAATTTTTTTTCATAAAAGCATCTTTTAATGTAATGAAGTCTTATTTTTGTGTAAAATAAAGAAAAAGATAGGAGAAAAGCAAATTTTTTTATACAAATTTTTTAAAAAAATATAAAATTAAGCGAACTTGTGAATGGAATTTGTAAAGGGTAAAAAGTTTAAAATCAATTTTTTAAGTGTAATTCCACCAATGATTGTTTCATCTCAATTCCCAAATTACTTTTGATGACTATTGTAACGATGACGACAGATTTTGGTGACAAGGACTATTATGTGCCGAGCATCAAAGGGGCGATGCTGACTCGTCACCGCCAACTCAATTTGATAGATATTACGCACCAGATTAAAAAACATGATATTGTACAAGCGGCATTTACGTTGAAAAATTGTTGGCATTGCTTTCCTGAAGGCACGATTCATGTTATCAGCGTCAATAATATGGGAGGAGACCGCAATCGGTTTTTAGTAACGGTTTATAAAAATCATTACTTTGTGGTGCCTGATAATGGGTTGCTATCGTTGATATTTCCGACTTTGCCGCAGGTGGCGTATGAATTGCCGTTTTCGGGTTTGAGCATTGAGCCGATACGGGATGTATTGGCGCATGCAGTAGGGCATATTGTCAAAGGCAATCCGATTGAAACGGTGGGCAAACCCGCAGGCGATATTTTACAACGCCTTATGTTTCAACCCGTTACGTCGCAAACGCAGATTCGTGGAAGTGTCATTCATATTGATGATTATGGAAATGTGGTTTTGAATATTACGCGCACGTTGTTTGAGCGCGTGGGCAAAAATCGAGCGTTTAAACTCTTTTTCAAACGCCATGACCCGATTCGCAAATTGTCGAGACATTATAATGAGGTTTCGATGGGCGATACGCTTTGTTTGTTTAACACCGATTATTTGGAAATCGCGATTCATACAGGGCGTGCAAGTGAAATGTTGGGTTTGAAAGTGGATGATACAGTGCAGATTGAGTTTGCGCCTTAACGTTTTTTCAAATTTAAATAAAAAAGGCTCCGTTTAGGAAACGTTCAACGTTTCCTAAACGGAGCCTTTTTTAATTCGCCGAATGAAATTCAATTTTTTTCAAAAAATACACTCCATTTTCGTTTTTGAATTACATTTATGCTTCATTTAAACCGACATTCCGCACCTTAATTTTTGATTTTAAGGAATTAAAAATTAGGGTGCGGAATGTCGGTTGTAAGGCATAGATTAGTCTTCAAATAGGTACAATAAAGCTTTTTTGCCCATCACCCGCGTATTGGATGGGTCTTGAATCGCATTTTGCAACATATCCCCAAAATAATCAGCGTATGCCGCCGTTGTTTCATCTACTTCGGGCAATTGAGCAATTAATTTAATATCTTGAGTCAATTGATTGATATTCAACCACAAAGACTTGATAATTAATATCAATTCTTTTTCGCCTACGTAAATCGGTACCATATTTCGGATCGCTTTATCCATTTTGGAAAACGGTTGCATATCCTTTTGAATACTTTTCCAGATGCTGGATGCTTCTTCCGAAGTCAACTTCATTGCTTCTGCTTGCATATCCATTACAAGTCGGTTACAGATTTTCAAAAAGGCTTTTTCATGCTTTAAAGAAGGCATTTGCACGGTGGTCGCTTGTTGAGAACGCGCTTCAATGAAAGATTGAATCGTATTCACGGGTGCTTGGATGACATAAGTTGCAGTAAAAGCAGCCATAAGCATTTTATTTTATTACGTTTAACTTGAATGATATAGCAAATGTACATAAGGTTTTTACAAACCAATGTTAATAGGGAGCCGAATAACAAATTTTTATTCATCTATGTATAATGCTCGCAAAATACAATTCGTATAAATCAGTTTTTTAGTTGAATTAAAATACTACTTGCCAAAACCCATCTTAAAAAAAACAGTTGAAAACAAAAGTACAAACGGAATCTAAATTACGTTTAAAAAAAATGGAAGAAACGATTCAATTTTATAATGTCAATGAAAGTGCGGGCGGAACTCAGACAAGAATCCGAGCCATAATTGTATGCATTCTTTTAACAAACCATTTACGCATTCATGAATATCGAAATCCTCAAAAAAGAATTAACGTTTCGCACTTCGCGCAGTGGCGGCAAAGGTGGACAAAACGTCAATAAAGTCGAAACCAAAGTCGAAGTCTTGTTCGATGTGAACGCATCGGAGGCTTTTACCGAAACCGAAAAAGAGTTGGTTTTGAAAAAACTCAACAATCAACTTTCTAAAAAAGGCATTTTGTCGGCGGTGGACCAAACCACTCGCTCGCAATTAGAGAACCATGCGTTGGCAATTGAAAAATTGATTGCGCAAATTGAAAAAGCATTTGTGGTGGAAGGTCCGCGTTTGCCGACGTTGAAACGGTGGGAAGTCTTGGCATTTCGCGCTCAACGCAAACAAAAAAAGGATGATGAAGCTGAAAAACGCTTATGAAAATGCTTTGGAAAATTGCTGGCGGAAATTGCTTATTTTTGCAATTCCTTGATTATCAAACAATTAAAATCATCGTTTATCCTTTATGACCAGTATTATATTATGTTTTTTCGCTTTTTTAGCGGGCTTCATTGATTCCATTGTGGGCGGCGGCGGACTGATTCAAACTCCTGCACTCTTGATAAATTTACCGAATATGCCCATTCCAGCCTTGCTTGGAACGGGTAAAATTCCTTCGGTTCTGGGTTCAGGAACGGCGGCAATTCAATATGCTCAAAAAGTGTCTTTTCATAAAACATTTTTATTAATCACAAGTGTATTGACGATGCTTTTCAGCATTTTAGGAGCGCGAATGGTGAGTCATTTAGACCCGCAAAAACTAAAACCATTGATGCTTTTCATCTTAATTGCAGTAGCCATTTACACGTTTTGGAAAAAAGATTTTGGCTCTTTTGAAACCAAAACGGTTTCAAAAAACAAGGCTTTGATATATGGGAGTTTAATTGGGTCTATTGTTGGTTTCTACGATGGTTTTTTTGGGCCTGGCACAGGGAGTTTTTTGGTATTGGCATTCATTAGTTTGATGGGATTTGATTTTTTGACGGCTTCCGCACATGCCAAAGTCGTCAATGTTGCGTCGAATGTTGGTGCGATTGGCGTTTTTTGGATGAATGACCATATTTTATGGCAGTATGCGTTGCCAATGGCAGTATTTAATATCGCAGGAGCCATTGTCGGCACTCGCATGGCGATTTTGAAAGGCAACCTTTTTGTTAGAAATATTTTTTTAATAGTCATCATCGGAATGATATTGCGGTACGGATACGACGTTTTGAAATAATCCCAAAAATCAATTATGAATATCTAAATAATCAAAAAATAATTGACATTTTACTAATATACCTTTGCTAAATGAGTTGAAAATAAATTTCGAGCATAACTTGCGTCAAGTTTCGTTTACCAACTGATATAGGACAAGTATATGAGTGGAGCGACGAAGGGCTTCGCCGCCGAAAAGAGGTATTTCTATGTCTGAATTTGTTATCAATTAGATTCGAGTCTTTTTCAAACATTTTTTCAATTTGGATTTTTTTTTAAGGGGAATGGGCTTTAAAACCCTAATAATTTTAAAAAAATCCTCATTTAGCCTATTTAAATCAAAAAAAAAACGCCCGCAACTATGGGCTTTTTGGTATAATCAACGTTGTTGATATAATCAAAATCACTTTTTAAATCAATATTTTAAATATATTTTAAATATTGATTTAATTAAAGAATCATGTCACAAGTTACGACAAGTTGTGCATGAAAAATAAGATACACCCCTGCACATTTGTATTATCAAACGAAAAGAAAGGGAACAATAATTTCCGAAAAGCCAAATAGAAACGAATGGAAAACGGTAAGATGCAATATGCTGTAGAAAAATTATTGACCAAGTTTTTTTATAAAGACAATTTTTTGTTTTTTCAAATCTTGGTAGAAAACAATTGCGGCACTGAAGTTTATGCAGAATATAGAGATTACAGCGAATATCGCGCCGAGTATCACAAACTGCATCAACAATTAGCGGTAGAAGGTAAAATCAAGGTAATGCAAAATAACCTTCCCGTAATGTCAAGAGTGGCATGATTTTTCCTAATAAATAATCATATGCTTAATAAAAGTATAAAAAATATTTAAGATATTGGAGTTCAACGGAATTTCAAGAGTGAGCCGGAGCAAGTTCATCGGGGGGTAGAGCTTGCTCCATCAGCTCACGGTCTTTCAAGAGTTGAGTCCTTCAAAAACCGATTTAATTTTAATTTTGAGTTTTTTTTAAAAAAAGGGTACAATCTTCATGGATTGTACCCTTTTGATTTTTGCAAAATATAATTTTGGATTTAGCCTCTAAACGACAGCCGCCACAAATATTTTATCTTAATGCAAAATAAACCGCTTCGCCAAACGTTAAAAAGCCTAATGAATAGAATCGCGCAAATCATGCCATCGGTCGGGGAGCGATTAGATGACGGGCGCAGAAGCAATAAAGCTATTTAAACAACCTATTTTGGATACACAATGAAAAAAACGTTGCAGTTTGGCGCGGCAGTAGTCTTGGGCGTGTTGGCGTTCGGCTCTTGCAAACCTAAAGAGCGTTCATCCACGACCAACTGGGTCTATAACGACCAAAAATGGGGTGGCTACGAAAAATTAAATTATGAAGGACAAGCTACTGGACCCAATTTGGTTTTAGTGGAAGGTGGCACCTTTTCGATGGGGCTTAGCGAACAGGACGTAACGTACGAATGGAACAACGTCCCTCGTCGCGTGACGGTTTCGTCGTTCTATATGGATGAAACGGAAGTCGCCAATACGGATTATCGAGAATATTTGTATTGGTTAGACCGCGTTTTCGGGAGTGCTTATCCAGAGGTCATGCAAAAAGCCTTGCCAGATACCTTGGTTTGGCGCGACGAATTGTCGTACAACGAACCGTATGTGGAAAATTATTTTCGCCATCCTTCCTATGATGATTATCCAGTCGTTGGGGTCAATTGGTTGCAAGCCAATGAGTATTGCAAATGGAGAACTGACCGTGTGAATGAGATGATTTTGATTGAACGGGGTATTTTGAATCCTGACGCAGAACAAAAAGAAGCTAATAATTTTAATACAGAATCTTATTTGGCGGGTCAATATCAAGGCAACGTCCGTAAGAATAAAAAAAGTTCGCAAACGGGTACAGAACGCCAAGTGCGTTATGAAGATGGCATTTTATTGCCATCCTATCGGTTGCCAACAGAGGCGGAATGGGAGTATGCAGCATTGGGTTTGCAAGGCAACATGGCTTCGCAACAAGATGAACGCATCACAGACCGTCGAATCTATCCTTGGAATGGCAATACGGTTCGCTACCAAAGACATGACAAACAACAAGGTGATATCATGGCGAACTTCCGTAAAAGTGGTGGTGACTACATGGGTATGGCGGGTAATTTGAATGACCATGCCTCTGTTTCGGCACCCGTTCGGTCGTTTATGGCGAATGATTTTGGGTTGTACAATATGGCGGGCAATGTCAATGAGTGGACGATGGATGTTTATCGCCCGATGACGAGTTTGGCGTTGCGTGATGGCGATGCTCATGATTTGAACCCTTTTCGTGGAAACTCTTTTCAAAAGAAAGTATTGGACGAAAATGGCAAGCCAGTTGAAAAAGACAGTTTGGGGCGCATTCGCTACCAAGACGTGAAAGATGATGAAGTGGCAAACCGGGACAACTATAAGCGTGCGAAATTGTATGATTATATGGACGGTGACAAGGAATCGAATGTGGATTATGTCAATCGCTATGGAAAATCGACTTTGATTAGCGATAAAGCGCGGGTTATCAAAGGTGGTTCTTGGGCAGATAGGGCTTTTTGGTTGTCTCCAGGCGCACGTCGCTTCAAGGATGAAGATAAATCGGATAGAACGTTGGGCTTCCGTTGCGCGATGACCCGAAATGGCGGGGCTGCGGGCAATGATGATACAGGTGGAAATCGCTTTAAAAATAAGCGAAAAACGCCGAAAAGACGGTATAAATAATTTAATGATTGAGTCTGTCGGAATGCGTCAAAAGTTTTAAGCAACTTTTGACGCATTTTTTTGTTTAAATTAATTTAATATTTTTTGCTCATGTTGCGTACTCGGATTATTCAAATTTTAGTATTTCCTATCGCTATTTTATACGGTGCGGCGGCGAGTTTGCGTCTATTTTTGTACCGAATGCGGATTCTACGCCCTGCCCGATTCGATATACCAACTATTTCTATTGGCAATATGACGGTGGGCGGAACTGGTAAAACACCTCATATTGAATATTTAATTCAATTATTAAACCCTTATTTTCAAGTTGCTACGTTGAGCAGAGGATATGGACGCAAAACGCGCGGATTTCGTATTGCGCAACCCGAACACATAGCAGAGGACATCGGCGATGAGCCTTGGTTATTTAAAACCAAATATCCACAAGTGCCAGTTTCGGTTGGTGAACGACGTGATTTGGCAATTCCGCAGTTGATGCACGCCTTTCCAGAAATTAAAGTTATTTTATTGGATGATGCGTTTCAACATCTTGCTGTACAACCTTTTATAAATATTCTTTTAACCGAATATAATGAGCCTTTTAATCGAGATTGGATGTTTCCTGTAGGACGATTGCGCGAGTGGCAATCAGGTTATCGGCGAGCAGATGTTATGATAGTTACAAAATGTCCAGAAATATTGGATGACACACAGCGACAAGCAATGGTAAAAGAACTTGCGCCTTTTCATTATCAAAAGGTGTTTTTTTCTTATTTGAAATATGGCAATCCGTATCCATTGTTTCCACTATCTCATCCGATTGAATTAACTAAATCATTGGAAGTCATTGTATTATGTGCGATTGCCCGCCCTATTTATTTAGAACAATATTTGAAATCCCAAGTCAAATCGGTTAAAATGATGGATTTTGAAGACCATCGTGCCTTCACCAATTACGATATTGCCCAAACACATGAAGCCTTTAAACATTTGCCTGCCCCTGAAAAAATGATCATTACGACTGAAAAAGATGCTGCCCGTTTGGAAAAACATTTTTCCTATTTGATTGAAAATCAATTACCTATTTATATTTTGCCGATACAGGTGCATTTTCATTCCGATGGGAATCAAGATTTTAATACTTATGTGAAAGAAAAATTATTAACTTTTAAAATATAAGGATTGGCGGATGAGCGCGGATTTTGGAAAACTCCGTGTAAAATTGCATATAAAACATAGAAACAATCGTTATAGATTATTTCTTTATGGAATGGGAAATTCCAAAAGGCATTGATAGAAGTATCGTTATAAAGATTGTCCCTATGTGTCCTATGAAATCTATGTGTCCTATGAAATCTATGTGTCCTATGTGTTTTATGTGTCCTATGTGTTTCAAAATATATAAAAAAATATGAAAGCAGTTATCACAGGCGCGACCAAAGGCATAGGGCGGGCTATTGCCGAAAATCTTGCCGCAGCAGGTTATGATATTGCCGTTTGCGCTCGAAATGCTGCCGATTTGGAGGCGATGAAAGCCGATTTTGCCAAAAAATTCCCCAAAATTACGATTTTAACGCAAGTGACCGATGTACGCGATAAAAATCAAGTCATTGCTTTTGCTACCAAAATAACAAATTGTTGGTCAACGATTGATATTTTGGTCAATAACGCAGGTGTTTTTACGCCCGGCAATATTCATCAAGAACCGGATGGACTGTTTGAACAATTGATGGAAACCAATTTGTATAGTGCGTACTATTTGACTCGCGCTCTTATTCCGTTGATGCTCAAACAAAAACGCGGACATATTTTCAATATGTGTTCGATTGCCAGTTTGAAAGCCTATCCTGATGGCGGTTCTTATACGATTTCTAAATTTGCCTTATTGGGTTTTTCCAAAGTGTTGCGCGAAGAATTACAAACAAAAGGTATCAAAGTCACCGCCATTTTGCCGGGAGCGACTTGGACTGATTCATGGGCAGGTGTTACCTTGCCCGAATCGCGGTTGATGCAAGCCCAAGATGTTGCAAAAGCATTGTTGGCAGCCACTCAACTAAGTCCATCTGCTGTTATAGAAGAAATTGTTATGCGTCCACAATTAGGCGATTTATAATTCAAAAAAAATATGAAAATTTTAATGGTTTGTCTCGGCAATATTTGTCGGTCGCCTTTGGCAGAAGGCATTTTTAAACATAAAATTGCCGAAAAAGGATTGGATTGGACCGTCGATTCGGCGGGAACGGGCGGTTGGCATGAAGGCGAATTGCCTGACCACCGTTCGATGGCAATCGCTCAAAAATATGGGATTGACCTCCGTTATCAACGCGCTCGAAAATTGCAATCCATTGATTTGCAACAATTTGACTTAATTTTAGCAATGGATGAAATGAATTATCAACACATTCTGAAATTAGCAAAAACAACCGAACAACAACAAAAAGTGGCAAAAATATTGAATTTTGCCCATCCCAATACCGATGCAGATGTGCCTGACCCGTATTATGACAATCGTTTTGAACACGTATATCAATTGTTGGATAAGGCTGCGGATGCGAGTATTGCTCGACTTGAAACGGAATTAGAGTGACCATAAATAGTTAAATTTAAATAAACAACAACAACGTTTGGAGGGTTTTAAAACCCTCCAAACGTTATACTATCCACCTTTTGTGTAATTGAAGTTTCAAACTTGACGCACCTTTGTGAATACTACTTCAATTGCTTCAAATGTTCTCCTAACCAATTGAAAATCAAGACTGTCAATAAAATCGCCCCACTCGGAAAAAGCACCAACCACCAATGCGTCGCATTTGCCCGCGCTGCTTGACAAATCGAACCCCAAGTCACCAAATCATCGGGCAAACCTACGCCCAAAAAAGAAAGCAAGCCTTCTGCCATAATCGCATTCGCAACCCCAAATGACATGGCTACTAATAAGGGTGTCAATAAGTTAGGTATTAAATGAAAAACCCATATGCGCCAAGTCGGATAGCCCAATGCCTCTGCATTTTGGATAAAAACACGCGTCCGCAATCGGATGACTTGCGCTCGAATCATGCGGGCAATCGGCATCCAAGTGACACAACCAATGATTAAAATGACATTGGATACACTTTTTTGTTTGATAAAAGGCATTAAACCCAATAAAATAATCAAAAAAGGAATGGCTTGTAATAAATCAATGCTTCGCATCACGAAATAATCAATCGGTATTATCCAAACCAGTTGTTGGTGTTTAATACTCGTAATTATTTTTTCTAAAATGTGTAATACGATGATTAACAATATTGTAAAAACTATAGTCGTTGTATAAAACTGGGTGGCGCACCAATCTTGTTGTGCAAAAACATGGAGGTAAAATCCCCAAATCGCCCAGCCCAATAGCCATAAAAGCACACATCGGCGTTCCATCCGAAAGCGTTCATCGCCGTAATAACCACTCATCAAACCTGCAAATAAGCCAATGACGGCAGCAAGGGCAACAGAACCCAGTCCTACTTGGAGTGCAATCCGCGTACCCGCGACCAAACCTGCGGCGATGTCGCGCCCCATGCCGTCTGTGCCAAGCCAATGCCGCCGATACCAAGATAAATTCGCTTGCGGGTCGAATGGACTTAATAATTTGTCGCTCAAACGGGTTGTCATGGCATCATAAGGGATGCAGGGCGGCAAAAATTGGGTCATTGTGGGTTGTTTAGCGATAAAAGGAGCCGTAATTGCTACTGAAATCAAAAAACAAAATATATAAAAATGATATTTGGCAAAAGGCTGTCGCCTTAAATCATTTTTGATATATTGGTAATATAAAATGGGTTTTAACATTGGTATATTGGTTATGATTGTAAGAAATGGTAAAGTTGGAATTAGGCATCAGTTTCCACTTTGGAAAATTTCCGAAATAGGATGCTGATGATTGGAAGGATTACAAAGATATTTTGTTTGAAGAACTCAAAATATCCTTGTAATCCTTCCAATCATCAGCATCCTATTTCGACCGATTCTTAAAAATCCTAATTCAAATTGCTGCCTTTTTGGGGGTGCGCATACCTATATAATACGTCCGCAATCAAACTGCCCGTCATCGCAACCAACGCCGATAACGGCACTATCACATAAATCACAGGATAATTATGCTCCGCCAAAGCATTATAAGCAGCCGAACCCATGCCATGAATGTTAAATATGATTTCCACCGCCACTGAACCCGCCACCGCTAAGGGAAACGTCTGCCCAAACAAGGTTATCAAAGGAAATGCGGCGTTTTTTAACATTTGGTAATAAACAATTTGGGGTTCGCGCATGCCTTTTGCCCGCGCCGTTTGGACATATTCTTTTTTAAACTCATCTAATAACGACATTTGTAAATGGCGCGCTACCACGACCATCAACCGATACCCAATACAAACCGTTGGCAATAAAAGTAATAAGCCATTTTTATACAAAAAAGTGCTAAATTCATCCGTTTCGACGGTATCTGCCGCCAAACCAATCATATTGACGGGTTCTATGAAAAATCCACTGGTCAGAAAAAGCACCATGCACGTCGCTACTAAAAAAGTTGGTAACGCATGTAAAATAAACAAAAAGTTTGAAATAAAGTAGCTAACACCCGTTTTACGCACTCGCGCCAGCCAAATGCCAAACCCTGTACCCACCAAAAAAGCTCCCACAATCGCACCTAAGCTCATCCATAAAGTCACTTTGAGGGGGAAATAAAGGGTTGCCAAAACGCTCCGTTTCGTGGTGTGCGAGATGCCAAAATCGCCGCGAAGCATGGCGCAAAGCCAGTGATGATATTGATTATCAATGCCATACCAATTTAATTTTGGAATATATAATTTCCATAAAGTCGAATTTTGACTTAATGTTTGATAAGTTGTTTGTAAATCAGCGACTTCCGTTTGAAACTTTTGCGAAGCAGATGCTAATTGTGCGGCTTCCTTCAAAAGCGTTTGTTCTTGTTGTGGATGCTCATTGATGGCGCATCGTTCTAACACTTTTTGTATATTTTCGCCTTTCGATGCGTTTTTCAATGCCATCAATTGTCGGTCATAAGCGGCAATAAGCGTCCAATTTCCAAAAGCGATGATTTTGGAAGACAACGCCGTGATTCGGTCTTTGCGCACCAACCGATACAGTGTATCTGGAAAGGCTTGGGTCGAAAGCGTGCCGTAAAAAAAAGGTTTATCCCGCTTCAATTGAATCGCCGTTGCATGATATGCTTCTTCGGAGATGGCACTCGTGCTGTTATGACCTAAAATCCTTTCGACAGGATCGCCGGGAGCCGCCTCCTGCAAACTAAAAGAGAGTAACGTGATGGCTAAAAAAGTGGGAATAAAGATACCTAATTTGTTGATTATCAATTGAAACATTTGCTCATGTGTGATTTTAATTTGGAAAAACAGGCTTTAAGGACACAAAAAACGCGGTATATAGCCCGGCGATAATTTATAGACTTCGGCATGAAACCGTTTATCAATCGCCAATCGCTCTCGAACTGCAAACAGAAAAACGGCGGGCTGTTCCTCATACAACAATTCTTGGAAACGCCCATACAACGCATCCCGTTTTTCGGGGTCTAATTCCGTCCGAATCTGCTCAATCAGTGCATCGGACTGTGCATTTCCAAAACCAAAATAGTTGTTGCCGCCAACACGGTCACTTGCGGTATGCCACAATTGCTTGGGGTCATCCAAATCATATTGCCCTCCAATGGGTTTTAAAACCAATTCAAACGTGCGTTTTTTCAAAGCATTTTTCAAAATGGAAATATCTACACCGTCCAATTCTATCAAAATGCCCACTTTTTGAGCGTTTTCTTTCAATAAAATGCCTAAATTTTTAGGCATCACCCCATTCGTTCCATAGGTGTAACGCAACACTAAGGGTGTTTTTTGTCCATGAATCATCTTGTCTAAGATGCCATCTTGGTCTGAATCCGCCCAACCTGCTTCCGCTAAGGCTTTTTTAGCCGCTTCCAAATCCAATTTTAAGGGTTTCAAACGCGTATTGTAATAGGATTTTTCGGGGGAAATGGCACTCGTCACCGGTTCGCCGAAACCGTCCATCAGATTTTTAATAATCGCATCGGTATCAAATAGGAGGGCAAGGGCGCGTCGAACCCGTTTATCCGATAATTTCGGATTTTTGAGGTTGAAACCAACACTTGCGATGGTTAATTGTGGAAAAGAAATAAAATCGTATTTGTTTTTTAACTTGGGTTGTCTGGATAATTCCAAAAATTCGCTGGAAGGCAATCGCGTACAAACGTCAAATAACCCATTTTTCACCATCGTCAAGGCGGTTAAATCCTCTTTTGCAATCAAGTAATTTAATTGTTGGGGACAAGCGCGCAACATTTTGCTGGAATCTTGTTGCGCCCACCAATTCGTTTTGCGTTGAAAATGGATTTTCTGATTGGGCAACCATTCCGATAATTCATACGCGCCACTGCCTGAAATCCCTTTTTGGTTCATGAAAAAGGCATTCGATTGGTATAAATCGGCAAAATCTTTCAATGATTTGCGTGCAATCGTGTCAGCCATCCATTTTTTGACGGTTGATGTATCCATTAATTGAGCAATGCTGTATTTTTCCAACATTTTATTTGAATCGTAAAATGCCACAGGTAAGATAAAAATATCGCCCACCGACGATTCCGCATTGATGTACGGGCGGCGTAAGAAAACCGTCCATTTTCGAGGATTTTCAGGATATAACTGCACATCACCCAATAAATTTTCTAAATAACCGCGCCAAACACTGGCATTCACATAAGGATTTAAAATAATTTTTAAAGAAAACACATAATCATTTGCGGTAATAGGTGTCCCATTATCCCAACGAGCAGAGTCCTTTAATTCGTAGGTTAAGGAGATACCTCCTTTCCAACGTCCTGTGTCCACCCGCACCAAATCGGGTACGTTTTTGACCAAAACCGCCTTCCTTTCCAACGAAACAGGGTCAAAATCGGTTAATTTTTGAAATAAATTGGATAATAATTGTTGCGTTACCGCATCCACCGATAAGAATGGGCTTAATCGTTCAGGGTCTGCGGACAAACGGGAACGCACTTGGTTGGCTGTTTTCGGAGATTGGTTACAGCCCAAAGCGAATAACAAGCATCCACACAAAAAACTCTTTTGTGCATAGAGACGGCATAGAAACAGTATTTTTCTCATACGTGTCATTTTTTCAATTGAAATTTTAGTTCGTTTGTAATAATAGTTCTTTTTTTCGTAATTTGATTGGCAAGTCTGGGAAACCCTCGAAACAAGGTTTGTTCATACAATTGTTTTCATGGTGCAAAGTACAGGCTTTTTTGCAGATAACACAATGTTAACTACAAAATTGTGACGCAACTTTTACAATTTATCACATAAAATGTGAAAGTGTTCGATACAACGAAAAGGTTTCCTTTTGAAAGCTAAATATCTCTCTTTTTCATCTATACTTTGCGTCGGGTGGTTTTGGATACTATTGGAACGCGGATGACGCGGATGGGGCGGATTCGCACGGATTTTTTTTGAAATTCAGTGCCAATTCAGGAAAAAATCCGTGAAAATTCGCCCCATCCGCGTTATCCGTGTTCCCATTGGATCGCAAAAACACCCGACGCAAAGTATATTAATAAAAAATAATTTCACTTATAGTTGGCGTTTTAAAAAAAAGCTGTAATTTTCCCTGCGTTTTATTTTTTATCTTAAAATCATTTGGAATGAAACGAATCATTAACTCATAATTTGTTTGCAAACAACCTATTACGTATGAAAAAAATCAATGCTCATTTGTTAGCATTCGGCTTATTGTGGGCGAGTCTAACGGTGATGGCGCAATCGCAACCTGTCTCAGGAACGGTGGTGTCGGATGCAGATGGGAACGCCATTCCGGGCGCAACCATTGTCGTCAAAGGCTCGAATCGAGCCACTTCCGCCGATATAGAGGGCAATTTCACCCTCAATGCCGCTTCTGGCGAAACATTTGTCGTTTCTTTTGTCGGTTTTCGGCAGAAAGAAGTGGCGGTTGGGGCAAGTCCGATGATGATTCGGTTGGCGGATGCTACTTTTTTACAAGAACAAGTCGTCACAGCGCAGAACATTTCCAGAGAAAAAAGACAATTAGGGTACAGTTCGCAAAGTGTCAAAGGCGATGAATTGGCAAATGTGGCACGCGATAACGTTTTTGAATCCTTGCAAGGACGGATTTCGGGCTTGAATGTGACTTCGACAAGTGGTGCGCCGGGTGCTTCCTCTTCGATTCAATTGCGGCAACCAACTTCGTTTTCGGGCAGCAATCAGCCTTTGATTGTGGTGGATGGTTTGATTTTAAACAATAATACCACGAATCAACACAATTTGGTCAGTAACGGCGATAACCGTAACAATGATTACACGAATCGCGCTGCCGACATCAATCCACAAGATGTGCAGAGTGTCACCGTCCTCAAAGGCGCGGAAGGCGCGGCGTTGTACGGACCCGATGCGGTCAATGGGGTCATTATGATTACCACCAAAAAAGGGAATAAAGGCAGCCGCGTCAGTTACAATATGACGTATGGTACGACTGAATTGACCCGATTTCCAGCCGTTCAAAAAGTCTATGATAGGGGCAATTTGGGGGTTACAGACCCTGCAAGATGGGTCTTTTTGGGACAAAAATACCCTGCGGGAACGACTTTTTTTGATAATAATGCCAATTATTTCCAATCGGGCGAGCGTCAATCCCATGATTTGAGTTTTGAAAATGGGACGGAAAAAACTTCTTTTCGATTGAATGCCAATTACTTAAAGAGTTCAGGCGTGATTCCCAATACGACCTTAGACCGCGTTTCTTTGAAAATTGGTGGTTCGGCACAAGTGAGCGACCGATTGCGGGTGGAGAGTTCTTTGAGTTATTCCAATTCTAAAAATTTAAAATCCAGTAAAGGTCCTTCGGGCGTTATGTTGGGTTTATTGACTTGGCCTGCTAATCTTGATATTAGAGATTATAAAAATTTGGATGGTACGCCTAAGCGTCCTGCCACCACTTCTGCGGAGTTGATTGATAATCCGTTGTTCGACAAAGAGTATAATCGCAATCAAGATGTGGTGAATCGCACTTTTGGCTCCGTTTCTTTGAAATATGAGGCGGCGAAATGGTTGGATTTGGGCAGTACGATTGGGGCGGATTTCGCCGCAGTGGATGGGATGCGCGCTTATCACCCGTTATCCGTGCTTTTTCTCACGTCTCGCGGGCAGATTGAGCAATATAGCGACCAAACCCGCTTTGTCAATGGCAATGGTTGGGCGCGATTCCATAAAGATATTGCTAAAAATTTGAATTTATCGGTGCGTGTAGGTGGCTCTTTTGACGATAGAAAACAATCCATTCAATCCTTTTTGGGACAACGATTCTATAATTTTGATTTTTACGCCATCAATAACACGGATGCAACCACACAACGGTCGAGTTCTTATTTGGAGCAATTGCGCCGTTTGGCGTATTATGGCGATGTAACGTTGGATTATCATCGTTTTTTGACCTTGCAATTGACGAGTCGGACGGATTTTACCTCCACTTTGCCGCAAGACCGCAATAAAGTAAGCACTTCTGGCGCGAATATCAGTTTTGTGTTTTCAGAATTATTGAAAAAAGATTGGTTGAGTCATGGCAAATTGCGTTTTGCGGTAGCGAATGCGCCGCGCGATTTCGTGCCATACAGTTTATATTCTCGGTTGGCTCCGCAATTGACCACAGGCGGTGGATATGCTTTGGGTTTCAATGGAACGAATAATAAATTGGAATATGAGGTTTTAACCTCTCAAAATTTGGGAATGGAAGTCGGTTTTTTCAATGGACGGGTTGATTTAGACATTTCTTACTTCAAACAACGCAATTCCAATCAATTATTGCGCAATGTGCGGACGAGTTACGGAACGGGTTATATTTTGAATAATTATAATGGCGGTATCTGTGAAGTGCAAGGCGTTGAAGCAACATTGATTGTAAAACCCATCAAAACCAAAGATTTTGAATGGACAACCAATATCAATTTCACACAAGGCACGAGCAAAGTCGTCGAATTGCGTTCTGACATTAAAGAATATTACAATTCCGATTCATGGATATTTGGCAATGTTCGGGCGAGTGTGATTCAAGGACAATCGTTGACCTCTTTCGGCGGTTACAAATATCAGCGCAATACGAAAGGCGATATTTTGATTGACCCAAGCAATGGTTATCCACTGGTTGATGCCAATTTCACACCGCTTGGCGATAGAAATCCTGATTTTGCGGTCGGTTTGAGCAATCGATTTGCGTATAAAGGGTTGAGTTTGCAATTCACTTTGGACATGCGCAAAGGCGGCGATGTGTTCAATGGCAATGAATTATACTTATTTCAACGCGGTTTGAGTTTGCGGACGCTGAACCGTGAAACGCCTTTGGTCTTCAACGGCGTTTTAAAAGATGGCAATGAGGAAACCAATCCTGTACGCAATACCATTCAGAAAACGCCTTTGTATCAAGGTACTACGTATTACAATTTAGGAACCGTTGGTTTTGCGAATGAAGATTTCATTGAAAAAGGCATCAATTGGGTGCGGTTGAAAGACATTCGATTGAGCTATGTCGTCCCTGCGGCGTATATGAAAGCTGCTCCGATGATAAAAGCGGTATCGATGTTTGCGAGCGCGACCGATGTATGGATGTGGACGAATTATTCAGGCATGGATCCGAATGTGAATGGTTTAAATCCCGGTTCGTTTGGTTCAGGCGGTGCCGGTTTTGATTACGGCGTATTGCCAACACCGAGAGGATTTAATGTTGGTTTGAATGTTACCTTTTAAACACATAGGTCACATATACTTTGCATTGAGTGGTTCTGTATTATTGGAACGCGGATGACGCGGATTGGGCGGATTCGCACGGATTTTTTTTGAAATTCAGTGCAAAAATTAGGAAAAATCCGTGAAAATTCGCCCAATCCGCGTCATCCGCGTTCCAATAGTACAGAACCACTCAACGCAAAGTATATGTAACCTATGTGTCCTATGTCTTCTATGTAACCTATGTGTTAAAAAAATTAAAAACAATGAAAAAGATATATAAAAATAATTGGTTTTTATTGGTGCTGTTGATAGGCAGCATCACCGCTTGCAAAGACTATTTGGATGTCAACACAGACCCAAATCTACCGACTTCGACCGAAGCGGCGTTTTTATTGCCCGCCGCAGAGCAGGCAATGGCAACTGGGATTCAATTCGACTCGCGGTATGTCGGCAAATATGTCCAATATTGGGTCGATAGAGTGGCTTCCAACAATTGGGATTTACACGGTTATGACCCCGGTTCGGACAATGGTGGGCAAATTTGGCGGAATCACTATTGGAATTTGGGCAAAAACTTAGATTTAATCATTGAAGATGCACGTTCCAAAGGCAAAAATACCTATGTTGGGATTGCATATGCGATTCGCGCATGGTCTTGGCAAATGTTGACCGACGTACATGGCGAAGCGATTTTGCGCCAAGCATGGGAAGAAAAACGCATTATTTTCGATTATGATACGCAAGAAGACATTTATGGAGAAGTGCGGCGGATGTCGGATTCTGCGATGTATTATTTAAATCAAACTTCTGCACCAGACGCATATATTGCAACTTCTGACCAATTGTACAAAGGCGATGCCTCGAAATGGCGTAAATTTGTCAAAGGCGTATTGGCACGCAATCAAATACGCTTGACGAATAAAGCTACTTTCAATGCGGATTCGGTTATTGCGCATTGCAATGCAGCAATGAGTAGTGCAGCAGGTGCGGATGATGCGTATGTGCCTTACAATGGCAATACAACCGATGATGCCAATTTTTACGGACCTTTACGGAATAATATTCGGTTATTTCGCCAATCGACGTATTTAACCAATCTATTGACGGGTCGAAATGTGATTTTCAAAAATCATCCTGATTCGTTGCGCGGCGTGGATCCGCGTTTGCCCTTGATGTTGATGCCGAGTCGGGATGGAAATTATCGCGGCATGGATCCCGTTGTGGGCGAATCCGTTTCCACGCTTTGGAATCAATTGATTCCGGGCGTTTTCAATACGTTGCGCGATACCTTAGTGCCAGCAGGTTACAAAGGCAGATATATGTTTGGTGACAATGCCAAAATGCCGATTATGACGTATTCCGAGATTCAACTCATCAAGGCAGAGGCGCAATATCGCAAAGGCGACAAAGCAGGTGCGTTAATTTCGTATAAAAACGCAGTCAGTGCGCATGTTGATTTTTTAAATGCGTATGCAACAGCGTTCAATAATCCGACTTTGAGTGTGGCGATGAAGGATACTTTATTGACCAAACGCCCAACAATAGTGCCTTTAGTGGCGGATTCGTTGGATATGAGCCGTATCATGTTACAAAAATACATCATTGGATATGGATGGAATCATATCGAGACTTGGACGGATTTGCGGCGTTACCATTATTTGACGGATGCGTATCAAGGCAAACAAGTGTATCAAGAATTTAAATTTTCGACTTCTTGGTATATTGGGAATGCAGGTCAGAAACCAGCGTATCGGCTACGTCCGCGTTACAATTCCGAATATGTTTGGAATAAAGAGGCGTTGAATAAAATTGGTGGTTTGGCAGGCGACTTCCATACCGTAGAAATGTGGTTTTCCAAACCGTAAGGTTGATTGGGAAAAGAATACTATTGGAACACGGATGACACGGATTGGACGAATTTTCGCGGATTTTTTCATTTTTCAATAAAAAAATCTGCGAAAATTCGCCCAATCCGCATCATCCGTGTTCCAATAGTATCGCACTTCGTAACATTCAGCAATTTCCGCTTTGGAAAGTTAGGATACAATTGGAACACGGATGACGCGGATTGGGCGGATTTTCACGAATTTTTTGAGTTTTAGACAAAATTTTATTTTACTTTTTATCTTTTTTAAGATAAAATTTCAATTGAATCGAAAAAAATCCGCGAAAATTCGCCCAATCCGCGTCATCCGTGTTCCAATAGTATCGCACTTCGTAACATTCTTTTAAATTCTAAATAATTGATTTTCAATGAAAAAATATCTTTTTCTTTCGATAATAGGGATGAGTATTTTGGGCGCGTGCAAAGAGAAATTTGAAATCACGCATCCTTTTACCGTCAATCCAGAGGGAGCGCGGTTGCGTTTTATCAACCATTGTCCAGATTGTCCAGCTACGTTGGTCTATATGAATGGCAATAAGGTCTCCTCTCAAGCGGCAGCTTTTGGTTTGAGTACGACGACGATGGTTCCATCGGTGGATTACGCGATTGCACCTGCGGGCGCATTGAAAGTCCGTTTTGGACGCGTTACAACCACAACTATCACAGATTCAACGTATTATGAAGCCACTGTGAATGTTGAAAATGGCAAATATTACAATGTTATTTTGACCGATTCATTCAAAGTAATGAGCCATTTTTTGGTGGATAATGGTGCTTTGGACATTCCCGTTTTGACGGATACGGCGGCACGAGTTCGCTTCGTACATGCTTTGGTCAACAGTCCTGATACGATGGAATTGGTTCGGAAAACGGATGGCGCGATACTCGGCAATGCGCGGGTGAAAAACGCAAGTGCTTGGTTGCCAATCCGTTCGGAGATTACAGACACGTTTTTTGTGCGCAAAGCAGGTAGCATAACGGCGTATAGTGCTGCGACTCCGAGTTTCATCAATAAATTTGCGAAAGGGCGGATTCACAGTATTATCTATCGCGGCAAACAAGGCGGAACGACAGGTAATAATGTGTTGAAATTAGATTTATCGCCCGCACATCGACAATAAAGGAGGCTATTTGAATAAGTATCCATTTCGGAAACGGGCGTTTTAAAATATTTTATTTTTTAAAACGCCCGTTCCGAATCAAATAGAACTTGCGTCAAGTTTAAAACTTGACGCAAGTTCTATTTGACGCACAATAGTTTTTCGATAACCACCCGACGCGAAGCATAATACTCAATTGGCATGCTCGTTAAAAAAGTGTTAAAAAAAATTAAAATTATAATAAAATACTTGCACAGTTCGCAAAAAAGTGTTTACTTTGTAGTAAAGAATTGAAAAACAAAAACCAATTTTTGACAATTGCTTACTTTATTCATCTCAACAAAATAATAATTGCCTATACGCTACATCTACATTACATAATTTTCTCTTAACGAAAATTTAAATCGTTTAGTTGACAATGCAAGTGATGCAAGTGGCTCCGCTGAGTGATCAGCAATTAATTCGCACCTATCTCGATGGTGAAGAAAAAGCGTTTGAAATATTATTACACCGTCATAAGACCAAAATCTATACGGCTATATACCTTTTTACCAAAGATCAATCTTTGGCAGAGGACATATTTCAAGAAGTTTTTATCAAAATCATCAATACATTGCGTTCAGGCAAGTACAACCACGAAGGCAAGTTTCTACAATGGGCGATGCGTATTGCGCACAACCTTTGTATCGACTATTTTCGTCGCAACAAACGCCGTCCGCATGTGTCGCCGACAGAGGAATTTGATATATTTAATGTATTGAGCCTCAGTGATGAGTCGGCTGAACAGAAGATTATGCGGAGTCAATCGCACGACCGCGTAAGGCGTTTAGTTGACGCGCTCCCACCCGAGCAACGGGAGGTGGTGATTTTGCGTCATTATGCCGATATGAGTTTCAAAGAAATCGCACAACTGACGCGGGTGAGTATCAACACTGCTTTGGGTCGGATGCGCTATGCTTTGATTAACATTCGACGCATGGTGGATGAAAAAGAAATGATGCTGCAATAATTATATATTTATTTTTAAAGTGCGGTAGTTTGTATTATTTTGTTTTTCTGTTTAAAACAGAATAATCATTTTCTGTACGCCCAAAAAACCGTTTAAGGTTTCTTAAACGGTTTTTTGGTTGGATATAAATCAATACTATGAAAGCTCCTAAAATCATGGAACAACTCTTAAAATGCGGACTTTATCTACAAAAAGGGTATCCGATTTTGGCAGTTGGAGTTTGTTTTTTTTTCCTCTTGGTCACGATTACAGGCATTCGCACCCAAGCGAAGCATACTTTATGGCTGCCCTTATTACATGGCAATATTGCGATTATTGTCGTTTCTGTCCTTTTTGTGATGACGATGACTCAATATTTTCTCCTCAAAAACAAGGCATTTTGGTATTATAGCCTCTACTTATTGTGCAATGTGGTGTATTTCCACTACGCCGTCTTTCTGGGTAAGACGGGTGCGCCCACCCAAGTTGAAAAATTAAGGCTTTTTCCACCCATCATACATTTTTTATTTGGATACTGTTTGATAGGCGGTTATTTATTATACAATTTTTTTGTAATTCATTTTTTAAAAATAGCCACTTATTATACTGATTTCTACCAACGATTCAAAATTTATATCCGTCTTTATGGGGTTATTCTAATACTTTATACGGTGGTCAACCTTTTGGTAGTGGATGAAATTAGCTGGATTCGTTGCCTTCAAGGTTTACTCGGTTGCTGCATTCCGATAGGTGCTTACACGCTTTTTGATTGTTTGAAAACGTTGGAAGGGCGTTTAGCGCGGATTTTTTTGACAGGTGCTTGTTTTTATTTTGGTTGGTCTTCGATTGGATTTTTGTATGAAATTCCGTATTTTCATCATCTATGGAGATCCCCTTGGATTCAAAATAGTGTCTTTTTTATCCAAATTGGGGTGATTATGGAAGTGGTTTGCTTTTCCGCAGGGCTTTCCTATCAAATGCAACTCATTGGTATTGAACGTAATAAGATGGAAGAAGCTCTTTTTCTACAAAAAGTGGAAGCCTTAGAATTTGAAAAGGCTTGGCTCAATGAACAAAAAAAACGCCTCTCTGAACGAAAACGCATCATGGCAGATTTGCATGATGATGTGCAAGGTACTTTGGCGGGCATTTCTATTTTTGCCAGCATTGCGCAAACGCAGGTGCAAGCAACGCATCCACAAACCGCCCATATCATTGAAAATATTGGCGATAAAGCGCGTTTATTGATTGATATTATAAAACAAATTATTGGTTCATCAACTAAAAAAGATACTCGTTTTGAAGATATTATGACGCAAATGCAACAATATGTGCAAGATTTATCGGCACATAAAAATACAACAATTGATTTTCAGGTCGATACAGATTTAAATAATCTAAATTTTAATATTCAAAAAAACAAAGAGTTTTATTTGATTTTCAAAGAAGCCGCTTATAATGCGTCCAAATATGCCCATGCAACACATTTACAAATTCGCTTGGAAAAACAATTAGGGCAAATCTGCTTGACGATTGTGGATAATGGACAAGGTTTCGAGCAAGCAAAAGTCAAAACAGGGTCTGGTTTGCGCAATATGCAGCAACGAGCCAACCGATTGGGTGGGGTTTTAGAAATCACATCGACACCTAACGAGGGAACGACCGTGCTTTTGCGTGTGCCAATTTGAGGCGTTAAAATGAAACATTAGTAAAAATGAGAGATACTAAAAAATTGATTTTCAAAACATTACATGAAATTCTAAAAAATGGTTCACCCGTTTGTGGTTTGAAACATTTTCCAAACTACAAACAGGTGAACCATTTCTTGATGATTGTAGAACTTAAAGCACTACCGTTTCGGATGCACCAATTTCAATTCTTGAATCAAGTGTCCCGCACCTGCAAATTTGTCAATAATAAACAAAATGTATCGCGCATCCACCATAATATTTCTACAAATGGATTTGTCATAGTGAATATCGCTCATCGTGCCTTCCCAAACGCGGTCGAAATTCAACCCAATCAAATTGCCTTGTGCGTCAATCGCAGGGCTACCCGAATTGCCACCTGTTGTATGATTCGAGCCGATAAAGCAGACGGGCATTTTTCCATTTTTCGCAGCATACGTTCCAAAATCGCGTTTTGCATACAAATCGCGCAATTTTTGGGGTACATCAAACTCATAATCGCCCGCAACATATTTTTCCATAACCCCATCTAAGTACGTGTAATGTTGATACATCACGCCGTCTCGCGGTTGATAGCCTTCTGCTTGACCATAAGTCACCCGCAAAGTGCTGTTCGCATCAGGAAAAAATCGCTTTTCTTTGTTGAAAACCACCATCAAAGCTGCCATATAGTGTCGCTGCAACGCATTGATGCGCGGTTGTAAATCCGCTATTTTAGGTTCGATGAGGGCAGCATATTGGTCAATCAGGCTTTTGGCAAACCCAAAAGCGACATCTTGATTCAATTTTTCTACAATTTCCGCAGGTTTTTGGTCAAAAAGGGCGATTAAACTATCCTTTTTTAATAAAATGGAGGTTTTAAAAAACGCAGCAGCTAATTCTGTATAATCCTTTTTGTAAGAGGTCACGATTTTGCGCACAGGCGCAGTAATCAAATTGGTATCCGCATGATTTAAATAAATTTCTAATAAACCAGCAAACACTTTTTGGTCGGTCGTAGATGAATAATCTTCATAAAAACTTTTGAGCAATTGTTTGGCTTTTTGGCGGCGTTCCTCCATCGGATTATTGCGATTTTTCTCATACGCGCCTACAAAACCATTCAAATTGGAAATCAAGGTCAATAATTCACAATTGCGAATCGTTTCATTAAAATGCTCCCTTGCTTGCGCATAAGGTTCAAATTGTTTATATAAAAGATTGAAATCTGTTAAAAGCGACCCATAATTTTTTTTCCAAGTCGGATTCGCATCCACTCTTTTTTGAAAATCGGCTTCCAAAGCCAATTTTTTATCGACCCCATTCGTCTGTTTCAAACCTTGATTTTCGCCAATCCACTTTTTCCAAGCATTGGCAATGCGGGCATATTTGGCAGCGTATCGAATTTTCGTTTTAGCATCCGAACGCATATCTATATCCATGATTTTCAACGCTTTATCGCGCAATCGAATCCGAGTGGGATTAATCGTTTCAACCGTTTGCGCCACTGCTGCCGCAGGCAAATACTCTTGCGTCCGACCCGGAAAACCAAAAACCATTGTAAAATCACCTTGTTCAACGCCATCTAAAGAAATGGGCAAGAATTTTTTAGGTTTATACGGCACATTTTCCGTAGAAAATTCGGCAGGACGATTGTTTTTATCTGCATAAATCCGAAATATCGAAAAATCGCCTGTATGTCGGGGCCAAACCCAGTTATCTGTATCCGAACCAAATTTCCCAATGCTCGAAGGCGGCGCACCCACCAAACGAACATCTTTAAACGTTTCCGTTATAAACAAAAAGTATTGATTCCCTTCAAACATCGACCGAATGAGCATATCCTGTCCTGCCAATAAAGTCGTCGTTTTGCGCACCTCCGCGAGATTTTTGTCTATTTGGGATTGGCGTTCTTTCTCATTCATTTCGGGCGTGACGTTTTGCAAAACAGCGATGGAAACATCTGCCATACTGATAATGAAAGTCGCAGTAAGTCCTTTGTTAGGCAACTCTTTCATGCCCTCTTTTGCCCAAAAACCATTATCTAAGTAATTGTTTTCCAACGAACTATGTTGTTGAATCGCGTCATAACCACAATGATGATTGGTCAATAATAAGCCTTTATCCGAAATCATTTCCGCCGTACAACCGCCGCCAAATAAGACAATCGCATCTTTCAAAGAGCCTTTATTGACGCTGTAAATGTCTTCTGCTGACATTTTCATCCCCATTTTTTTCATTTCTGCCTCATTGAGTTGCGACAAAAGAATGGGCAACCACATCCCTTCCCCATCCACAGGTGGGGTGACAGGCGGCGTTGCGAAAACGCGCATCGTTGCCAATAATAAAACAAAAAATGTTGTTATTCTTTTCATTTTAAATAAATAGACTGTTCTACACTGTTTGGAGGGTTTGAAACCCCTCCAAACGGTATCGCGAAATGGTATCGCTCGTGAATAAAACACAAATTTACAGATTCGTTTTGGAATTATTGGCATGAAAAAAGCACCTTAAATGCGGTATATTGCAAAAGAGACCCTTCCACAATTCATTTTCATAAAAAATAATATTTTTTTCAATCAAAATCATATCATTAAAATCTCATTAACAAAATTGGCATGATAAATGTCATTAATAACATTATAAAAATGTACTATTTAAAAGGCATTCAATTCCTTGAAAACAGTTCTAAAAAAATGGGTATGCTCCCTTCAATGAAGCTGCTATTCCCCCTCTTTTGTTTATTTTTGGCGAGTGGAGCGACTGGTCAACCTTCAAACAAGTCGCAAGCCCGTTCAAACGAAGAGCAAGCAGCGCGTTTCCGAAAGGAACTCAATGGCATGACGCAATTGATGTATCGGACGGGAGTGGGTGCGCCTCATGCAGGCAGATTTTACGCTTACGCGCTGCTTGGAGCATACGAAATCGTGTCGCAAAATAACCGCGACTATCCTTCCCTCAAAGGGCAACTACTTGGTTATCAAGGAGTTACTCAATACGCTGGAGGCAAAATGGACTATCCTTTAAGTGCCATGCTTGCCAGTTTGAAAATCGCTTGCGAGTTGATGCACATCACCGCCGATTTAGAAATCGCACAAAAACAGTTGAAAACAGATGCTTTGAAGCATGGATTGGCGCAATTCGTGGTGGATAATTCTGACAAATATGCTCAAAATGTTTGCAATGCCGTCATCGCTTATGCGAATCGAGACAGTTTCCGCGACATCCGAAAGCAGATGAAAGTTTATGCACCTAAATTAGGCGCGGATAAATGGCAACGCACGCCGCCAGAATTTTTCCCTGCGGTGGAGTGGGAATGGCAAAATTTGCGGACGTTTGTGTTGGATTCGGCACGGCAATGCAAACCTGCCCCTGCAACGGAGTATTCAATGGTAGAAGGCAGTGCCTTCCGAAAAATGGTGGAAAGTGTTGTTGAAACGCAGCAAAATCTGACCGCAGAACAAAAAGAAATTGCCCTTTTTTGGGAAAATACTTCTTATACGTTTCATAAAATTGGAACAAAGGCTCCAAAAAACCAATTAAGACAAACGCCCGGTACGCATTGGATGAAGATTACAAGTCATATGACGGATTCGTTGAAAACGGATTTTGACAAGACGATTTGGGTACACATGTTAGTCGCGTTTACGATACATGATGGTTTTATATCGACTTGGGCAGAAAAATATCGTTCTGAACGCGTCCGTCCGATAACTGTCATTCGCGCTCATCTTGATAAAGATTGGGAATCGTTTTTGCACACGCCCGCGTTTCCAGAGTATGTGAGTGGTCATAGCGTGATTTCGATGGCTGTTGCAGCTGTTTTGACCCAATGTTTTGGGGATAACATCGCATTTACAGACGATTCCGAAAAATATGCGGGCATGCCTGCGCGTCGATTTGCGTCGTTCCAAGCTGCTGCAAATGAGGCAAGTGCTTCTCGATTGTACGGCGGGATTCATTTTCAAGATGCTGTCGAAAATGGAAAAGAACAGGGTAAGCAAATCGCAAAAGTGATTATGAATAAACTTGGGCAAGTCCTTCAAGTTGCTAAAAATACTAAGTAATTATTTTATAATGTTTTACATAATATTATTTTTTATAATTATTTACACAATATTTTTTTTAAGTATCCGTTATTACGACCATTGCAAACTAAACCAAGCATTTCGGGGGCTGCCGCAGGGACAGTCCCCTTTTTTTATTTTTCAAATTTTTGTCGTGTGCAATTTAGGCAGGATTTGCATCTTCCTTTTAAACACATAGTTCACATAAGGGAACATAGAACACATAAGGGGACATAGAACACATAGTTTAAATTTTTAATGTATTTGTTTATGATTTAGATTCAATACATTGATTTTGATCATTTTACATCCAAAAATAGAAGGGTTGCCTCTATGTCCCCTATTGCCCCTATTGCCCCTATGTGTCCTATGTGTCCTATGTCCCCTTATGTGAACTATGTGTTTAAAAAATCTAAAAAATCTTGTTCTAATGAAAAAAGTACTCTATTTTCTAAGTTTTTGCTTGTTTTTGAATGGTTTGCAGGCGCAAAGCGGCATTCAAGGCACGATTACAGACGATTCGGGCGCGGGTTTAATCAGCGCAACCTTGCAAATCGTCGGGGATGCCAGCAAACGCGGCGTGCAAACCGACCTCAATGGCAAGTATCAATTGGCATTGCCTGAGGGCATTTACACGATTGAAGCCAGTTTTATTGGTTTTGCAAGCCAGAAATTGGAACGTGTCAAGGTGGAAAAAGGCAAATTTACGCTTTGTAATTTTGTTTTAAAAAATGCAAGTGAATTATCCGAAGTCGTGGTCGTGGGCAGAAAGGTTGAAAGAAGAAGCATGGACCGTTCTTCTGCTCCTACGACTATCACCAGCAAAGCAATAGCAGTAATACCCAAAAAGAGCAGAGGCATTTCAACGCCTACAGGCAAAGCGGGCGCGCGCCCTGTTACACCGACTGCTGCGGCACCTACGGCTCCACCGCCACCGCCCGCTTCCACTACCTACTCAACGATGATAACAGGCGCAGCATCAGGCACTTCGGTTACTTCAACAACGGTTATAGGTAGCACGACTTCTACCGTCGGAGGCGATTATACTTGGGATGGCAAAACAGTCGTCAGTGAAACCGCAAAACCTGCCGAACCTGCAATGGATAAGGCATTCGACTCCAAAATGGAGCCGAAAGAAGTCTTTACTCCGCTTGAAACTAAAAAAATGTTTGAGGAGAAAAGCACCGCAAAAGAAGAAAAAGCATCGAAAATAAAGGCAGAAGCTGAAAAAGCAAAAATGCCTGTCAAACCAACCGACGAAGCCGAAGATGCTATCCCCGATGAACCTGAACAAAAAGCGGGTCAACTCACCGCAGGTGAATGGTCTGACCTCAAAAATTGGGATTTTTGGTTGCGTTCCCTTGATACAGCTTTTGGTACATATCATAAAAATTGGCAATTTAATTTTGATAATCGGTATTCGGTGCAGGTGGTTGGCAATGAAAATCAACCGATTGCGGATGCCAAAGTGGGTTTATACACCGCAGATGGCAAAAATGTATGGGAAGCGCGGACGGATAATCAGGGCAAAGCCGAATTATGGTCTGGTTTGTTTGGTGAAAAATATTACAATTTGGTGTTTAAAGTGGCACTTGGAGGCAAAACGTTTGATTTTAAAAACGCTAAAACGTTTAAAACCAGCGTTAATACCTTGAAAATACCTGCGAGTTGCAGCCATTTGATGGGTTTGGACATTGCGTTTGTGGTGGATGCGACGGGTTCGATGGGCGATGAGATTGCCTACCTCAAATCGGAAGTGGTGGATGTGATTCGGCGCGTGAAAATGAACAATCAAGCGTTGCAAATTCGCACGGCGAGTGTTTTTTACCGCGATTTTACAGATGAATACGTGACACGGATTTTCCCATTTGGCAAGAGTTTGAAACAAAATTTGAATTTTATTCGCAATCAATCTGCTAATGGCGGCGGCGATTTCGAGGAAGCCGTGCCAGAAGGATTAGAATCCGCGATTGATTCTTTGCAATGGTCTGAAAATGCTTTAGCGCGGATTATGTTCTTGATTTTGGACGCGCCACCGCATTTAGAAGCCAAAAATATTGAAAAACTCCACGTTTTGATGCAAAAAGCAGCTTTGAAAGGCATTCGCATCATCCCAATCACTGCTTCTGGCATTGATAAAAATGTCGAATATTTGATGAAAACATTGGGCGTAACCACTGGCGGAACCTATGTTTTCTTAACGGATGATTCGGGTATCGGCGGCGGTCACATCAAGGCAACCACCGAAAAACATGAAGTGGAGCATTTAAACGATTTGATGGTGCGCCTTATCCGCGATGCGACCGATGTGGATGCGTGTCGCCGCCTTGCCGAAAAAACGGCTGCGAGCGAAGTCGATTTGGGTACTTTTCAATTGACCCCAATTCCTGCTTCGACGGTGATTTATATTGAGATGAAAAAAGAGGTTGAATCGTTGCGCATTACCAATGTACATGGACAAGTTATGGAAGATTTTTATGATGTGAAAGCGGGGACGAAAGAAATCGCGGTCAACACTTGGGCAAGTGGCGTGTATTACGCGACGAGCAAACAGGATGGAAAAGTTTCGACTAAAAAATTCTCTATTATTCGATAAATATGAAAGAAATTTATCATAAAGCCATTCGTTTTGCTGGAGCAGCGCATGGACAACAACGGTTTCCCGGCACTCAACAAACGTCTTACATGGTTCATGTGGCTATGGTAGCCGCCGAAATCATGGATGCAGGACAGCAAACACCCGATTTTGATTGGGATTTGGCAATTGCTTGTGCCTTATTACACGATGTTGTGGAGGATACGCCGATTGGATTGGAAACGGTGGAAGCCCATTTTGGCGCACGAGTGGCTGCGGGCGTGTCGGCATTGACCAAAAATGCGGATTTGCCCAAGCATCAACAAATGCAAGATAGTTTGCAACGCATTCAAAATCAACCAATTGAGGTATGGGCAGTGAAATTGGCAGACCGCATTTGCAACTTGCAAGAGCCACCCGCCTATTGGTCAACTGAAAAACGACAAGCGTACAAGGCAGAAGCAAAAGTGATTTTAGCCGCTTTGGGGGCGGGCAATGCGGTGTTGAAAGCTCGTTTGGAACTCAAAATTAGGCTATACGAAGCTAAGTGAAGTGAATAATTGCACTTCACGCACGATAAGTTTTTGGGATACAATTGGAACGCGGATGACGCGGATTGGGCGAATGTTCACGGATTTTTTTGGGAATTTTCACGAATGTTGCACTGAATTCCAAAAAAAATCCGCGCTTACCCGCCCAATCCGCGTCGTCCGCGTTTCAATTGTATCCAAAACCACCCGATGCAAAGTATAGTTCAATTGAAAGAATTGACAGCAACGTTTAGAGGATTTTAAAATCCTCCAAACGATAAGGTTGCAACTGCGACTTTGGCGTTGTTTAAACGAAATCTTTGGAACTACGCCATTGTTCAAAAAGGCAGCTCAAACCAATCGTCAAAAAGGCTCCCGCAGGATTCAACCACAAAAAAGGAAAATCTTTATTGCCAAATCCGTAATGCAGATACACCAATAATATCACTGTTTCACAAACGACTGCGCCCCAAAAAGTGGCTTTTGCACCTACATTTTTCAAGAAAAAACCAACCGCAAAAATTCCTAATATCGTCCCATAAAACAAAGAACCAATCGTATTCACCGCTTCAATCAGGTTTTGAAACAGGGCAAAACCCATCGCAAAAAGCATGATTAAAATCCCCCAACCAATCGTAAACCATTGAGAAGCAAGCATATAGTGTGCATCTGTTCGATTCGGTGCGATTTGGCGTTGGTAAAAATCAACAATCGTCGTGGTTGCCAATGCGTTCAATTCGGCAGCGGTGGAAGACATCGCCGCCGCAAAAATCACCGCCAATAAAATACCAATCACGCCCACAGGCAAATTTTGCATGACAAAAGTGATAAATGTATAATCTCTATCATTGGTTTCCGCGCTTGCATCTGCGGTTTTGATGGATTTTTTAACCGCCGTCCGAATTTGTTGTTCTTGTTTTTGATAATCCAATACTTTGGCTTTGGCAGCATCCACGATAACAGGATTTTTTTGGTGAAAACCATCTATCATCTGATACACGGCTGTTTTTTTTGCCTCAAAAACTTGCTGATATTGGTTTTCCAATTGTTTAAATTCGGTAGAAGTGGCAATTTTAGCTACATTTTTTTCATTGAAATGAATCGGTGCGCGGTTGAATTGGTAAAAAATAAACATCATGACACCCACCATCAACACTAAAAATTGCATCGGCACTTTTACTAAACCATTGAATAACAACCCCAAACGACTTTCTATCATCGTTTTTCCAGATAAATAGCGTTGTACTTGGGATTGGTCTGTGCCGAAATAACTCAAAAATAAAAACGTGCCGCCCAACATTCCTGACCAAAACGTATATTTATTTTGCCAATCAAAACTGAAATCTAATATATTGGTTTTGTTTAATTTACCTGCGACTCTTGCCGCGTCCAAAACCGAAACATCTGGCGGCAAACGGGCTATCATCAGCGCGAAAGCGAATAATAAACCACCCAAAATGACAATCATTTGTTGCTGTTGCGTAACACTGACGGCATCTGAACCGCCAAAAACAGTATAAACGATGACAAATGTGCCTAAAAAAAGGTTGGTCGCCACCCAATCCCAGCCTAATAAGGTCGAAAGGACAATGGCAGGCGCGGAAATCGTCAAACCTGCCCCCATGCCGCGCTGCACGAGGAACAAAAAAGCAGTGAAACTCCGCAAGCGCAAATCAAACCGTTGTTCGAGGTATTGATATGCGGTCATTACTTGGAGGCGATAATAAATCGGCAGGAAAAACGCACTCAAAACCACCATTGCCACTGGCAAACCAATATAAAATTGGGCAAAACGCATCCCATCTTCATAACCTTGCCCTGTGGTCGATAGAAAAGTGATAGCACTTGCCTGAGTTGCCATGATGGAAAGCCCAATCGTCCACCATTTGAGGTCTTTATGTCCGACGAGATACGTGTGCATATCCTGTTTGCCTCGCGTTTTCCAAAGCCCGTAAGCCGTGATACAAACGAGTGAGCCAATTAAAATAGACCAATCAATGTAGTGCATTAAGATAATATTTTGGTAATTAGGTAAAATGCCGTTAATAATACGGCATGAAAACAGAGGACAAATACGTACATCTGTTGCCAAGTACGAAAAAGAGGTGGTTTATCTTCCATGATTTTTAGATAATTGAGAAACAAAAGTTGCAAGCACAAAAGTAGCAAAACGCATCGTAGTCGGGTAATTTATTTCCCAATAGCAATTTTCGCTTTTGAGAAAGTTGCGATACTATTGGAACACAGATGACGCGGATTGGGCGGATTTTCGCGGATTTTTTATTTTTGTACGAAAATGAAAAATCCGCGAAAATCCGCGAAAATCCGCCCAATCCGCGTCATCCGTGTTCCAATTTGTATCGCATTTTCAAAAAAAAGAAATGGCTGATTTCTTGACTGTTGCGCCCTCATAATATTTTCTTTGCTCCAAACGCACTTTGTTTTTTAATTAAACGAACTAAACTATTTTCCCGCAATTCACGTTAATAGGTTTGAGAAAGCAAATCACAGAACCCATCGTAAAAAAAATATAAAACCATGCAGACTACGATTACTGCCGCAAAATCTAAATTAAAGCAAAAAGGCTATTTAGACATGCACATAAGTCCCACTTTGGACTTGTTGGAGGAGATTCAATTGCTTAAAACCCAGAAAAATGCCGTCATTTTGGCGCATTATTACCAAGATTCCGAAATTCAAGATGTAGCCGACTACATCGGCGACAGTTTGCAACTTTCGCAACAGGCTGCCAAAACCAAAGCGGATATGATTGTATTCGCGGGCGTACATTTTATGGCGGAAACGGCTAAAATGCTTTCGCCCCAAAAAAAAGTGTTGTTACCTGATTTGAAAGCGGGTTGTTCGTTAGCGGATTCCGCGCCTGCACCGCTTTTTCGCAAATTTAAGGAAAAACATCCCAATCATGTGGTGGTGAGTTACGTCAATTGTACGGCGGAATTGAAAACATTGACCGATATTTGTTGCACTTCGAGCAACGCGGAAGCCATTATTCGCAGCATTCCCGCCGATAAAGAAATTATTTTCGCGCCTGATAAAAACCTTGGAGCGTATCTTATCAAGCAAACGGGTCGAAAGATGGTCTTGTGGAATGGCGCGTGTATGGTACATGAGATTTTTTCCAATGAAAAAATTACCAAATTAATGGTGCGGCATCCGCAAGCGAAGTTGATTGCGCATCCCGAATGTGAAGCTCCTTTATTGGAGAAAGCCCATTATATTGGTTCGACTTCTGGTTTATTGAAATTTACACAAACAGATGCCGCAAAAGAGTTCATTGTAGCAACCGAACCGGGCATTTTACACCAAATGCAGAAGGCATCTCCACACAAATTGTTTATTCCCGCACCGCCAACCAACAATTGCGCTTGCAATGAATGCCCTCATATGCGTTTAAACACATTAGAAAAATTGTATTTGTGTTTAAAATATGAATTACCCGAAATCACGTTATCAGAGCGCGTGATTCGAGAAGGACGTGTTTGCATTGATAAGATGTTGGATATATCCGCTAAAATCGGTTTATAGTTATGGGAGTCTTATCGCAGTTCCTATGAAAGTTTATTTCGTTGCCTCCGAAAAAAAAATTTTTAATCAACATAATTTTAGCCGAAAAGTGTCGTTTTGATAACTGTTCGGACACCAAACCGCTTGATGCATCAAAAAAGGGGCTTTCATATGGCTTTTTTGGAGGTGTTTTGCGAAAAAAAACCTTTTCTAATGGCGCGTTTTTTGAAAGAACAAGTTTAGATGGTTGTCACAAATAGTCTAAATAGCCAAAAAGACCGTTTGGTAGCAACTGACATATAACAAAAAAAGTATTCATTTAGAGGTATTAATTGCCTCATTTCCATTTGAAGGAAAACAGAGTGTCAACAATGAAAAAACAATTAAGAACACTTCTCGGGACCCTTGCGGTGGGGTCATTGCTCGCATCATGCGGTAAGAAGGAGAACGGACAACTTGTCGGCTCGCGGAATCGACCTACCTGGAAGGGCATCAATCCTTACGGCATGGTTTATATCCCATCTGGCTCTTTCCACATGGGGCCCAGTGACCAAGATGTGAGCAACACTTTCGTTAACCGCCCTAAGTCGGTCTCGATTCAAGGTTTCTTTATGGACGATACGGAAATTACGAATAATGAGTATCGTCAATTCGTTGAATGGGTACAGGATTCGATTGCCCACACCATCCTCGACCACAAACAGGAAGTGGAAGATGGCGGTGCCAATGAAACGGTGTTGGACTGGGAACAAGATATCGACTGGACGGATGAGTCGTTAAAAGATTTGTACTATCAGGGCGGAGACCGGCTTTCTGGTAAAAAAGAATTGAATGTCGATAAATTTATCGTCAATTATGAGGAGTACAAATGGCAAGAAGCAGCACATGATGTGCGTGACCCTAAACGTCGTCAATCGCGCTCGAAATATATTGCCAGAGATAAAGTGGCGATTTATCCTGATACTTTAGTTTGGATTCGGGATTTTGCCTATGCGTATAATGAGCCGATGACGCGGAACTATTTTTGGCATCCTGCGTTTGATGATTATCCCGTTGTTGGGGTCAATTGGAAAATGGCGAAGGCTTTTTGCTGGTGGAGAACGAAATTATGGAATACTTATCGCGGTAGTGGTAAAGATGGGGTCAATATCGAAGATTTCCGTTTGCCAACAGAGGCAGAGTGGGAGTATGCTTCTCGTGGTGGGCATGATTTAGCACCGTATCCTTGGGGTGGTTACTATACACGTAACTCGAAAGGATGTTTGCTGGCAAACTTTAAACCCGGACGTGGTAATTATCCAGAAGATGGCGGGCAATATACGGTGAAAGCAGATGCGTATTTCCCAAATGATTTTGGCTTATACAATATGTCTGGCAATGTGGCGGAATGGACGATTACAGCCTATGTTGATAATACAAGTGGTTTGCACGATTTAGACCCTGATTATCGGTATGATGCCAAAGAAAATGACCCGATTGCAAAAAAACGAAAAGTAATTCGGGGCGGTTCTTGGAAAGATATTGCTTATTATTTGCAGACTGGAACGCGGGCTTATGAGTATCAAGACACCACAAAATCATATATTGGTTTTAGATGCGTATTGACATTTTTAGGGCGTTCAATCAACGATTTTAACTAAATTTTAAGAAAAATCGCGCCTGTTTTCACATTTCTTTAAGAAAATGGGCGCAATTTCCCTATTTATATCCCGTTAATGTACCGTAACTTGTGTTCAAGAACACTTCCATTCCAACATGAAAAATCATAATAATAAAAAAAAACAATATTTTAAGAAAAAAAAATACCTCTTTTCTGAATACTTTTTTAGATATTTGCACTGCAAAGTTCAGTTCCATGCCAGAAGCATTGAAAATTAAAAGCAGGGAGTAAAAAAACAAGTAGGCGAATCTCGTGAAACAGTCCAAATTATAATACCATTTAGAAAATAATTAAAAAAAGTTTTTAAACCAAACAAATTGATTACCAATTACTTACATAAGTTTTCAAATTAATTTTGGTGGTTTAAAGCCATTTAATCTATTTTTTTTGAGGTAGGACGTTCCATTGGTACTTTTTTTGAAAGTCCACAACCGATTCAAAAACAACGCCCGATGAACTTGGAACGAGAAGACTCGACCACCTCTATTCGTTGTCGCTGGTAAACAATATTCAAAAAAGCATCAAAAAAAATTATGTCTGTTCCCACAGAAGGGGCAGTGCTTATACTTGACGGGTTGGCGGTCAAGTGTACTCTTTTTTTTAAGTGCCAAAAGTTTATATAGGAAAGTCATATTATTGTTTAATAAAATCATTCACTAACTTTTAAAGTATTAGAAAGATGAATTTCTTCAAATCAAAATTTTTTAAGTATCTAAAAAACTTGATTATTGGTGTGGGTGCTGCCATCGTTTTGATGGGTGCCTTATTCAAAATCGAGAGCTGGCCTTACGCGAGTGAGATGTTAATTTTAGGATTGTCTGTTGAGGCAGGTTTATTCTTGATGTTGGGTATTTTAGGACCTGATCCTGATTACTATTGGGATAAATTGTATCCGGGTTTGGCGGATTACAATGCGAAAGTGTCTGCAATCACGCCTGAGTTCATCGGTGGCGGTGGTGGCGGCGCGCCTCAACCACAACTGCCGGGTTTGGACGGTAAAATCGTAGAGCAAAATTTAGTGGGCATGTTGACGGAGTTGAAAAAACAATCAGCGACTTTGGGTTCTTTAGACGCATTGCGTCAAGCAGATTTCTCTGGCGTACAAGATAAAGTCAAAACCATGAACAGCGTCTATAATAAATTGACAATGGCGATGGAAAGCATGACGGAATCGATTGAAGATACCAAAATGTACAAGCAACAAATGGAGATGTACAAAGAGCAAATCAAAAAATTGAACGATAATTTGACCTCTTTGAATGGTGTCTATGGTGGTATGTTGTCTGCTATGCGCGGTGGTAAATAAGATAAATTGAAACACAGATGACGCAGATAGGGCGGATTTTCACTGATTTTTGTTTCTTGATTTTAAAAATCATTTAAAACAAAAAACAATTAAAATCCGCGAAAATCCGCCCTATCCGTGTCATCCGTGTTTCAATTTGTCTTTTGAAGGTATAAATTCATTTTTAACTGTTTAAAATATCAAAAAATGTCAATACCAAAGGAACCCCGGCAGTTAATGATCAACTTAATGTATTTGGTCTTGACTGCCATGTTGGCTCTGAACGTATCTGCCGAAATTATTAACGCTTTCTTTCGCATTGATAAAAGTATCGTTGGCACAAACCTTTTGTTGGATAGTTCCAATCAAAAGTCTCAAAAGTCAATGGATAATGAGGTGAAAAATCGTCCTGAAGATAAACCTTTGGCAGAAGCGGCGGTGAAAGCCTCTTTGATTGTTAAGGATTTTATCGCATACATCGATGGTATCAGAATGCAATTGGATAAAGAGGCAGGTGGTCTTGTCCCGATGACAGACCCCGATAAAACGAAGGCTGGTAAACCTGTTCGGTACAAAGATAAGGAAATTCCACAACGTTTCTTCGTAGGTGATGCGAAAAAACCGGGTAAAGGGATTGAAATGAAAGGCAAAGTCCTTGAAACGCGGGATAGATTGTTAGGTCTAATTTCATCAATTAGCGGTTTGGTCAAAGGCAAAGGCGGTAACGCTGAAGCGGAGTTGAAACAAATGAAAGATCAATTGCCTTTGAACATTGATGAAAATGATTGGAAAACGTATGGCAAAAAAAGTTGGGAACAATTCACCTTTGGTTACATGCCTGTTGCGGCGTGTTATCCGATTTTGAGTAAGTTTCAAAACGATGCGCGTACGGCAGAGGCTTCTATCATCAATTATTTGGCGAGTAAAGTCGGTGCGAATGTCATTCAATTTGACAAATTCGAGCCTGTGAGTGCGGCTGAAAAAGGATATGTCATTTCTGGCGAAAAATTTACTTCTGAAATCTTTTTGAGTGCGTCTTCTCAACAGTTGAAAAGCGGTATGTCTTACCGGGTGGATGGTTCTTCGTTGCCTATCAAAGATGGCAAAGGGGTCTATGAAGCAACGGCAAGTGGCGTAGGTGAAAAGACTTATAAAGTAGATATTTCTTTAACGAATCCATTTACAGGAAAAACGGATAACTTTTCTAAGCAATTTAAATACGAAGTGGGTCAACGTTCTGTGGCATGTTCTGCGGATAAGATGAATGTGCTTTACATTGGCGTTGATAATCCGATTTCGATTGCGGCGGCGGGTGTTTCGAGCAATCAATTACAAGTGAATGGTTCGGGTTGTACGTTGAGACCGAATGGCAATGGCAAATATGTTGCAACAGCTTCCAGTGTTGGGATTGCTAAAATTGCGGTTTCGGGCGGTGGTTTGAACCAAACTTTTGATTTCCGTGTGAAATTGATTCCAAGTCCAGTCCCCACTTTAAGTATGAAAAAAGGTGGTGCGATGGGTTCTGGTGAAATGGGTGCGCAAATGGGTATCATTCCAGTATTGGAAGGCTTTGATTTTGAAGCAAAATGTTCGATTCAAAGTTTTACGATGGTGCGGATTCCGCGTCGGGAAGACCCTGTGCCTGCGGTCGTCAACGGTGGTGCTTTTGATGAAAAAGCACAACGTTTGGTGCAAGCAGCAAAACCGGGCGATTTATACAACTTTTACAACATCAAAGCGCGGTGTCCGGGAGATGCTGTTGCGCGTGATATTGGTGGTATGAACTTTTTCGTAAAGTAATTTCCACCCTTTTTAAAAGCTATCAAGCGGCATTTTTCAAAATTTAATTTTGTAAAATGCCGCTTTTTTTTTAACACATAGGACACATAGGAAGCATAGGACACATAGGGCATTCGTTGAAAATGCTGCTTTCCCAATGAATTTCCCTTATGTGTCCTATGTAACCTATGTGACCTATGTGTTTCAAATTTACATTACTCCATACAGATTTACAATCAAAAGCCCGCGCTGGAAGCATCGAAACAGCGCACGGCACGATTGAAACCCCTATTTTCATGCCTGTTGGCACACTCGGAACGGTCAAAGGCGTACATCAGCGCGAATTGGAAAACGACATTCAAGCACAAATCATTTTAGGCAATACGTATCACCTTTATTTGCGTCCCGGATTGGATATTTTGCGCAAAGCGGGCGGTTTGCATCGTTTCAATGGTTGGAATCATCCGATTTTGACCGATTCAGGCGGTTATCAAGTCTATTCATTGGCGCACCGCCGCAAAATCAAAGAAGAAGGCGTGACGTTTCAATCGCATATTGACGGGTCGAAACATTTTTTTTCACCTGAAATTGCGATTGACATTCAACGCACGATTGGCGGCGACATCATCATGGCTTTTGACGAATGTACGCCCTATCCTTGCGATTACAAATATGCTAAAAATTCATTAGGTTTAACGCATCGTTGGTTGAAGCGGTGTTGTGAGCGTTTTGATTCGACGGAATCGCATTATGATTATCCACAAGCGTTTTTCCCGATTGTTCAAGGCAGTACGTATAAAGATTTGCGCATAGAGTCCGCAGAGACGATAGCGAGTTTTGGCAGAGAAGGCAATGCGATTGGCGGATTATCCGTTGGCGAACCTGCGGAAGACATGTATGCCATGACGGATTTGGTTTGTAACATCCTGCCTGCGGATAAACCGCGTTACTTGATGGGCGTTGGAACGAAATGTTATAGCTTCCTTTTTGTAATTTCGTAGCTGGATCCCATTGCGTACAAACTTTATGAGCTGCATTGGACAATTCTTGGGTTTGAACAAACGTGTATTTCGCTTCCGTACCGTCATTCAACTTCGTTACGCCGCCGCCCGGTCCTTCAATCGTGACCCCAGTGGCATCTTGTATGGCTACATAAAACGACTCAGAACCCGCTTTTGCCACATGATTTTCCTGTGCATCGAAACAAAAACGCACTCTTTCCATGTTTTGCGCCTTGCTGACAGAGCTTTCTTTGCCATTTTTCTTGCTCACTTCAAACCCTTGTGGGTCATCGAAATTGTTCACGCGGACGACACTTGCGACATCCACCTTATTATCCAATTTCTTTTTTTCCTCTTCCAATTTGCCTTTTGCTTCGGAAGTCGTAGCCAATTTGGTTTCCGTTTCCTTGTGCGCAGTGGTGACTTCTGTTAATTTCGCGGTGACTTCCTCTTTTGCCTTCACCTCCGTTTTCAACTGTTCTTGGACAACGCCCAATTTGTTTTGCAAATCGCTCACTTGTGCCAACGCGCCTGCTGCTTGCGATTTCAACTCCTCAATCTGACGCAAAGCCTCTTGCAATGCTTTTTTGTCCTTGTTACCAGACGATAAAGCCGCATCAATCTTACTTTTTTGCGATTGCAAATCTGCTTTTTGCTTATCAATGGCAAGGTTCAACTCGGAGTTTTTACCTTTCATGCCTTCCAATTCAACGACAGCCGCTTCATAAACCCTTTGTAATGAATCTCTTACGGTTTTGGTGTCATCCAAAACTTTGACGGTCTCGCCTAATTTCGTTTCGGTCGTACTCTTGTTGGTCCAAAGATACGCGTTTGTGCCTAACAAAGCTACAATAATCGCGCCCGCCCAAGGTAACAATTTGCCTCTCGAATCTTGATTTTGAGAACTACTCATAATGACGTTTGTTTTGATTTTTTTAGTGTGGAATAAGAATTACGTTTTAAAGACTATCTTTAAAAGGTCTCGTCACACACTCGTTACGTTAATGAAAACTTAAAATAAAATTTGGTTATGTTTGCTTTTGGCAAAGATAAAAGAACATTTGTTTTTTGAAATTATTTTTTTTTAATATTGAAATTATTGATTACCAATATTTTGATAATCAATGACCATACAACCTAATAACGATGTTGCAGCACCGCATTTGAAATGCAGCACCCTACAATAGTTATTATGAAGTGTGCGAAATACGCTTGGGATTTGTTGATAAACAATTAATTCTGGTTGGAGTCGGAGGCTTTGTTTGCTGGCGAAGAAGGAACTTTTCGTTTGCAGAAAAAATCATGCCGCAAATGGCATTATATCGTTTCCAAAACGATTTTTGTACAAAAAAATTGCGTAAGCAAACGCAAAAAGTTGAATTTGGATACCACTTTCTTTTGGAAAAAGATCCTCATTTTAGAAATCTAAGAGAGCGAAGGCAATCAATCGCGCAAAAAAGCCAAATGGAATCGTGTCGATGATTATATCTATCATGGCTATACCGTTTTCAAAGGCATGCATCTCAACGATGAACTCGTTTTGAATGAGGAATAGCAAACAAAATTTTATTTTCTCGAATTTATACCGAATATTACTTGGTTCAAGCCTTAGAATTTTCAGGCGAAATCAACGATACGTTGGATGAATGGGTGTATTTGTTCAAAAATGCTAAAGTCGAGGATGATTTCACCGCCAAAGGCATAGACAAGGCGAAAGAAAAATTAGCCATTGCCAAACTCCCGAAACGCAAAGGCTTGGAATATGAACGTTATCTCAAATCGTTACATGATGAAGCGAGCTGGAACGATTTGAGATAACGCATCAAGGCAATGATGCAGGAAACGAGAAGTTCAAGAAGCAATTCCAATAGCTGAACAGGCAGAACGCGTATTATCTGAAACTCAGAAAAAAGCACTCCTCAAAGCCTTCAACAGGGCAAAAAGGATTCAAAAGGATGCTTTTTGAAATAGGATGCTGATGATGTGAAGGGTATTTTTTGAAATAGGATGCTGATGATGTGAGGGATTTGAAGGATATTTTTTGAAATAGGATGCTGATGATTTGAAGGATTTGAAGGATATTTTCTACTGAAAAGCGCAAATTTTTACTCAAAACATCCTTTCAATCCTTCAAATCATCAGCATCCTATTTCAAAAACGTTGCCCAATATCAAAAACGCGTTACTTTTGGGCTTTATTCACCCATTACAAACAACTATGATGGAAAAAGGGGATTTAACCTACCGACTCAATGCCTGTGCTATGCGTGTCAGCACGACTTTGGGCATCGGCAATATGGAGTATGTTTATTGTCGAGCGTTGGCAATCGAACTGAATTTAGCAGGGATTGCTTTTCAACGAGAAGTTTGGTTGCCGATTCATTACAAAAACTTGCGTATTGCTTACCGAAGGGTCGATTTTCTCTGCGAAGGCAAGGTCACTATTGAAGTCAAAGCCAAAAGCCAATTAACGGATGTTGATTTTGTGCAAGCTATCAATACGCTGCAACAATTGAATATTCCTGCGGGGCTGCTTTACAATTTCGGTACGATTCAACTTCAATTTAAGCATCTTTTCAACAATCGCTTTCAACCCGATGCCCTAACGCAACCGATTACGCCCGAAATGGTCGGCGAACCGTCCGATGATTTATTTGAATTGCGCAATTATATTCCTGCGTGGGTGCTTCATAAGATGCAATATGATAAACGAAAAGGCAAGAAGGTTTGAATTAGGATGCTGATGATGTGAAGGATGCTTTTTGAATTAGGATGCTGATGATGTGAAGGATTGTAAGGATGCTTTTGAAATAGGATGCTGATGATGTGAAGGATTGTAAGGATGCTTT
>JAAFJT010000079.1 GCA_013298955.1 Chitinophagales bacterium | reverse complement strand
CGCGTTACATCAAGGATGAAGATACGCCCGAAATGGCAAAATTATTTCCAACAATGCGTTTGGAAACGATTCCAAATGCGGGACATTGGGTGCATGCGAATCAACCCGCGCTTTTGACCCAATTTTTGTTTGATTTTTTATAAATAACAACCTTTGGAGGGTTTCAAACCCTCCAAAGGTTTGATAATCATTTTTTTTAAAACTAATTAAAATGCAATATATTAGTTACCTTTTTTTTCGGGGCGTTGTTTTTCTATTTGGATGGATGCCCTTTTCAATGATTTACGTATTATCGGATTTTATTACTTTTTTGTTATATCACGTCTTTCGATACCGTAAAACGTTGGTTTGGAACAATTTAAAACGCTCCTTTCCGAACAAAACCGATGCTGAATTAAAACATATTGTTTATGAACAATATCGCAATTTTTCGGATATTTTGTTTGAAAGTTTCAAAGGTTTCACGATGGATATTGAAACGATGAAAGCGCGTTACGTGTTTTTACACCCTGAATTGTTGAATCAAGATACGAGTGCGGGCGGCAGTTCGATTTTGATGGCGAGTCATTACAGCAATTGGGAATGGGGCGTGATTTGCATGAGTAGTTATTACAACCGAATGATACTTGGTTTTTACAAGCCTATCAAGAATAAATATATTGATAATTACGTCAAAACCAAACGAGGTTCGGAACGCATGCAATTAGTGAGCATTGTAGATACGAAATCGGTTTTTGAACAATATAAAAATCAAGCCTGCGCTTATGCATTAGTGGCAGACCAAAACCCGAGTTCGCCCAATTCGCATTGGATAAAATTTTTAAATCAAGACACGGTTTGTCTGCACGGCGGCGATAAATATGCGCGGCAAACGGGTTATCCAGTCTTTTTTTTAGATATGAATCGGGTCAAACGCGGACATTATACAGTGGATATTGAATATTTGGTGCGCAATCCATTGGAATGCGCGGAAGGCGAGATTACCAAAAAATTCATGGCGCGTTTGGAACGGAAATTAATCGAAAATCCGAATAATTGGCTTTGGACGCACAATCGGTGGAAACATAAAAAACAAATAGGGTAGTCGGGCAATAAATTTCCCGACTACCAACACAGCAGATTCAAAGATATAATATTTGCATGATTTAAAATTTTACAAATTTAAAGGAATGAGTTACACATTTAAGTAAAAAAACAAAAATAAATTTTTTAAAACGCTTTAAATATTAAGAATAATCCAAATAAAATTAAGGCAACTCCGGAAATTTGCCTCATTTTAAGCATCGCTGAAGGAGTCATATCTTTGCGCAATCGTTTTGCAAAAAAGATTTTAAATAAATCCGTTATCACAATCGTCAAAAAGAGGCTAATTAAGAAAATCCAAGCCTGTATGGGATGTATTTGTGCGTCTGTAACGCTCGTTCCTGCGGGTCCAATCCAAAAAAGAATGGTTCCGGGATTGGCACTATTGACCACAAAGCCTTTTAGCCATAATTGCCATTTATCTTTTGTAATCTTTTGATTATCTATATTTTGGGGCAACCCTTTGGGTTTCAAAAGATTGGCAATGCCAAAACTGAGCAATAAAAGCCCACCTATCCAGCCCATCCAAAGTTGAAAATCGGCAGAACCTCCCAGCGTTTGAATCCCTGCAATCCCGTAAAAAGCAGCTATCATATACAAAAAATCGCTTAACCAAACGCCCGTAATAAAGAGGAAACCCGTTTTCACCCCGCGTTCAATCGTCACTTGCAGCAAAATGAAAAAAATGGGTCCCACAATAACGCTCAAAGTCAAGCCTAATAAAATACCTTTTATCATGTTATTTAGGCGTATCGGTTTGAATAATTTTGACTTCCACTCGCCGATTCAATCGCCTTGTGGCATCGGAATTGTTCGCACTGACGGGTTGTGTTGCCCCGAAACCAATCGCTTCGACGCGTTTCGCATCTACTTTGGAACGCACCAAATACTTGCGCACTTCTCGCGCCCGCGCTTCAGATAGCTCTTGCAATTTTGCACCTTGATTGTCGGTATGTCCTTCCACTCGGATTTTAATGTTGCGATGTGTTTGCAAAATATCGACCAATTTATCCAATGTTTCAAATGATTTTTTCATAATATAAGGCTTACTTTGTTCAAAATAAATGGGATTTAACGTAATCGTCGAACCAACGCCAACACTATCTACATACAAAGTAATTTCTTGATTATCAGCATAATACGTATTTTTATCATAATTCAATTCAACTTGATGGTTGATAAAACCTTCTTTAAAGGTAGTCATTTTAATCGTTTTGCCTTGCTCTATTTTGACTTCAAAAAAGCCTTTTTTAGAACTCGTTTCCCATTCATACGCGCTGTTGGCATCGCCGTAAAGCACCCGCGCATCCGTTAAATTTTTGGTTTGGGCATGGACGATTTTGCCTTTTAAAATGAAAGATTGCGGTTTCGCATCTGCCATTTTGACCCTAAAAATGTCGCTCGAACCTTCCCTTTTCGACGAAAAATAGAGATAACCTGTTGCCGCATTAAAATAAGGTTGACTATCATCCGAACTCGAATTAATCGGTTCTATCAAACGGCGCGGAATCGTCCAATCGTCCCAACCCGCCCCCAAACGGACTGAAAAATACAAATCTAACCCTTGCGAATCACTCCTTTTCGAGGCAAAATAGAGGTAATTCCCATCTGCTGATAAGTGCGGCGTGATTTCTCGCCCTGCTGAATTGACTTTGGAACCCATATTTTTCGGCGCACTCCATTGATTTTCACCTGTTTTAAACGATATGTATAAATCATTATCACCATATGAATCCGCCGCAGGCAGCGAAAGTATCAAGACTTTGCCGTCACCACTCATGGTCAAACTGACGGATTTTTCTGAAATATTATAATTATCAATATTCATGGGTTGCGGTTCTGCCCAGTCATTCCAATCGTCCTTTTCCGAAATACGGCGTTGAATGAAAGAAAAACCTTTATTCATCCCCCCTTCTGATGGAAATTGATTGACCACCACAAAAGTCAATGGGTCGGGTGTCAACGAACAAATACTATTCGGAAGCGCGTTGTTAAGTGGCGCGTCAGGGTGCAAAACGCGGTCAAAAAGCGAGTGATGCGTTTCGGCAAACCAAATATCTTGGTTTAAATCTGATTGAAAGGGCTTAGAAACGGTTGAAATCCCTTGAATCTGCCCATAAATGCCGCCTAAAAATTGTTCATATTGGCGCGGCGCATAGGCTGTTGCCACATCTTTGCCATCAATTGAGATGGTTCTACAAAAATCGGGAGAACCCACTCGCGTAAAATACAAACTTTTCCCATCAATACTGACAACAGGCGTAATCTCATCATATTGAGGCGTATTGACGCGTTCATGGATTTTTTCCAAAATATAATTTTGAGGCATAGGTGGTTGTGCCAAACAAAAATTTGATATAAATATTATTAAAGCGATTCCCAATGTTGGAATCTTTTTTTGTTTTTTAGTCATGTAGGATAAAAATTTCATGTCTGCAAAATAACGCTTTTTTTTTGAAACTTTTATAGTTTGCAGGTGCAAGGCGATGATTCTTTTTCGACAAAACAAAAAGGTTTCAAAAAGGAGCTTTTTTTTATAGACAACAATTCAATTACGTACAAATATACATGTCACAGAAAAGGTTTTATTTTTTAGAGCATTTTTCTAACTAAATAACTCATTTTAAGCATTTTTTAAATTAAGATAGACTGGTTATAAACACATAAATAATTGAATTTAAATAAGATACAAAAATTATATTAAGTTTAAAACTTGACATAAATTAATAGATAATAACAATAATAAATATAAAAAAAATATTATTTTTTAACTATAAAGGAGTCACAAAATTTTAAATATACCTTATGTCATAGCTCTAAAAAACAACTTTGTTTGAAATATCAAATTTAACAGAACCATTATATCCACATCAAAAAAAGAAATTGTTATGATTCGCAGTAAGGGAATGAAAACGACTTTATACGCCATTTTACGCGCAAATGTATGTATTTTTGCTATCTCAACACTCTCCTTAACCCCTATTTTCGCGCAACTTGAACCCAAATCAGGCAATATTGAAGCCAATAATGCTCCCATTCGCCCCATTCAATCCATAAACTATCCCACTTTTCAAGGTGGGCATTTGGGTTTATACAAATATTTGAAAACACAATTTAAATATCCTTATTCTGCTTGGAAAAGACAATTGGAAGGGGTTGTGAAGGTACGATTCGTCATTAATTTTGATGGAATGGTGCAAGATGTCGAGATTTTGAAAGGCATCTCTTTGGACATTGATGAGGAAGTCGTGCGTATCTTCTCTATCCTTCCACGTTGGAAACCCGCTACTCAGGATGGAAAACGTGTAAAAGCTACTTTTTCATTGGATTTTCCCGTTGAATTGCCCAATACCCCTGCTATGGTGAAACCTGAACCCACTTTATTGGTGCGCCATTTTTGAAGTTTTGTAGAAAAGAAAAGCGTCCAGTGCAAGGCAATTTTTTAAAACCTTTTAAAAAAAATTCACCTCGTTGTTTCCTGTAAAGGTGCAGGAGGCAATCGAAATTAAGTAAAAAAGACTTTTCAAAAAGCGATACGCTTTCAAAAACGTCTTTTTTACCTAATTGAATAGGGCTTGCTGCACTAATGACGCACTATTTTTTGAATTGTTGAAAGCTGGATACAGTCGTTTTAAAAAAAAATTGTGTTAAGCGCGCTTGCTCAAACGCTGTGTGAGCAATACTTTGTTGTTTTTACCAACCAATTGCACCAAATACATCCCGTGTGGCAAATCAGCAATATCATACTTTTCGCCTTTTTCCACCTCAAAATTTTTCATTTTTCGACCCACCATGTTATAAACAAGGATGCGACCGACCAAATCTTCTTGCGTAATCCCGATAAAATCTTGAGCAGGATTTGGGAAAATGCTCAATTCAGGAGGGGCTTTGCGGCTTATATTGCCACAATTTTCGCAAGCACCATTATTTTTGTCTGTCTGCGCCGTTGCGCGGAATGTTACCAGACTTAAAAATGAAAAGATACAAAAAAGTATTTTTCGCTTCATCGGCAGGATTTTATTTTTTTTAAATAATCGTTTGTACGATATATAAATTATTGATTGGAGGTCGGTTAGAGTGACAAAAAGTTTTTACTACGAAATTTTAAACTCAAAAATTAGTTTTAGTAAAATTTTGTCTGCAAGTTACACAATAATTTGAGATAAAACAAGTTACGCCCACAAACTTTAAACTTTTTTTAACAGTATTCGTGACAGGATTGTTACAAGATTTTATGTTGCCATGTTACAAAAATATTCAGATTGGATTCGCAATCAAGCCTATGAATTAGGTTTTTCTTTCATTGGTTTTGCCAAAGCCGAACAAATGGACGATGAAGCACGCCGTTTAGAACAATGGTTGAATGCCGGTTATCACGGCGAAATGGGTTATATGGCGAATCATTTTGACAAACGCATTGACCCCCGAAAATTGGTGGAGGGGGCAAAAACGGTCATCACCTTGCTCCATAATTACTACCCCGAAAAAACGCAAACAGACCCTGACGCGCCTAAAATAGCGCGATACGCCTATGGGGAAGATTATCATTTTGTTTTAAAAGAGAAATTAAAAATTTTAATTGGTTTTATTCAAACGAATATTGGTGAAATCAATGGTAGAGCCTTTACCGATTCCGCACCGATTTTAGAACGCGATTGGGCGCGGCGGAGTGGAACAGGCTGGGTTGGGAAAAATACATTGTTGATTCATCCCAAACAAGGTTCTTATTTTTTTTTAGCCGAATTGATTCTTGATTTAGAATTGGTCTATGACGCGCCGATGAAGGATTATTGTGGGCGGTGTCGGCGGTGCATTGATGCGTGTCCGACAGAAGCGATTGCTGAAAATGGCTATTTCATGGATGGCAGTAAGTGTATTTCTTACTTAACAATAGAATTACGTGACAAAATACCCGATTTTTTCAAAGATAAAATGGAAAATTGGATGTTTGGCTGTGATATTTGTCAAGAAGTCTGTCCTTGGAATCGGTTTGCGAAAAAACATACGGAACCAGCTTTTGACCCACATCCTACCCTTTTAGAATTGAAAAAAGACGATTGGGCAGAAATTACGCAAGATGTTTTTAGTCAATTGTTTAAAAAATCGGCAGTCAAACGCACCAAATTTATGGGTTTGAAACGCAATATTGATTTTTTGAATCCATGAGCAGGAGGCACCGAGCTGAAAAGGAAACGATGCTGTTTGCATTCACTTTTTAGCGTCAAGGTATGTCTGCTTCGGATAGCCCCATGTGAACATTGGATTTCAATATTTTACTGAATCGTGACGCTTTTGTCTGAATGTAGATTGGGTGGATTTTTACTAAAAAATCTACCCAATTTTAAACGCATCTGCTGCAATTGTACATTCAACACCGCAGGAGCAATAGATTGGAATGTGTAGTTGTCTTTGCCAGTGCGCGGGTTGCGTACTTGTCTCATAATGAGGTCGTTTTTTCAGTGCAGAGGTAACAATAATTTTACAATTTCAAAGTCGCAAAAGCCCTTACTGGAAAAGTCCCTACGCCTTTAAATTTAGGTGGCACTGCGCTAAATCGATAATTGTCAATGGGTAACGCATGTAAATTACACATATGTTCGACAATTAAAATTTCCGCCCCCAATAAAATCGTATGAACAGGACGCGCATTTCCACGCGTATCATCAATATTGTGGCTATCAATGCCCACTAATTTGACTTTTGCAACTTTGAGAAATTGGGCAGCAGCAGCTGTTAAAAACGGATGATTTTCAAAATATAAATCGGTATTCCAATGTTTTGACCAATCTGTTCGGATGATAACGGCTTTATTTTCAAGGGATTGTCCTTGAAAATGTGCCACATCAATGGCTTGCGCACCCATCGCATGAATCGTAATCGCTTCCAAATCCGCAAAGGCTTCCAACTCCATTTGTGCTAAATCCTTGCCATGTTCGTACCGATGAAAGGGACAATCAAGATACGTACCTGTATTGGAAACCATTTCAATTTTGCCAATTTGAAAACTCGTGCCTGCTTCGTAAAAATCTTTAGATTTTTCCCGACTCAAATAATCGCAAATCAGTGGTGCGGGCAAGCCTTTGTAGGTTATCATGCCTGCTTCAATGACATGGCTTAAATCAATATACTTTTTTTTCATTGTTTGATAATTTAATGTGGGCAAAAGTACAGAAAATCTACGTTTCCGTTATTGAAATAATTTGGCAGTTTGGCGTACAAACCTTACTTTTGCAAGATAAAACAAGAAAAAATGAAATTTCCAGACCTACCTGCGGACGCTGAATCTGTCGAAACGGGCATTGATTTCCAAGCAGAAGCCATTGATTTTCAATTAGATAACGTTGAAAAGATAACCCTTTGGATTGAACAAATTATCCAATTGCATCAAAAAAAATTGGGTTATATCAGTTATATTTTTTGTAATGATGCGTACTTACATCAAATTAATGTTGAATATTTACAACATGATACTTACACCGATATTATTACGTTTCCATTGAAAAAGAAGCCTTTGGAAGGGGATATTTTCATTAGCATCGACCGCGTGCGTGAAAATGCTCAAACTTTTGGAGTGTCTTTTGAACACGAATTACATCGCGTTATCATACATGGTGCGCTCCATTTGTGCGGTTTCAAAGACAAATCGCCTGCGCAACGAAAGCGAATGACGGAATTGGAAAATGAAAGTTTAGCGATACTCATTCCTATACTTTTGGTACAATTGGAACGCGGATGACACGGATAGGGCGGATTTTCACGGATTTTCTTTTTAATTCATCTTATCAAACCCAAGCAAAAATAAAAAAAAATCCGTGAAAATTCGCCCTATCCGCGTTATCCGCGTTCCCATTGTATCGGAAAAATATCGTGCGTGAAGTATAATTCTTTAATTCAAATGATGAATATCGAAAGGCATCCGCGCTTGAATCCCTTGCATCGTCTGCATCAAACGGATTTGTTCATAATACGGATACATCGCGCCTAATTCGGATTTCAAAAAAGATTGTTTGGTTTCATTGCTTTTTTTGCCTGTGAACTTATCGATAATTTGCTCCAAAGGCTCTTTTAATTTAGGATATTCGGTCGTGCGATAATCAGTCAAACCTGCTTTTGCCGCCGCCGCCGCGATTGCGGCATCCAAATTCCCAATTTTATCCACCAAACCAATTTCAAGTCCTTTCGCGCCTGTCCACACGCGTCCTTGCGCAATCGCATGAACTTGGTCTCGGGTCATCTTGCGCCCGCTACCGACTAAACTTAAAAAATTCTCATAAATCGTATCGGTCATCGTTTGAAAAATCTTGCCTTCGTCTTCGGAAAAATCGCGTACCGCACTCAATGCAGCATATTTTGCCGTTTTCACCGTATCGAAATGAATCCCCATTTTTTCATTCAACGTTTTTTGGAAACTCGGAATCAACGAAAATACGCCAATACTGCCCGTAATGGTATTGTTTTCAGCAAAAATCGAGTCCGCATGTGCCGCAATAAAGTAGCCGCCACTCGCTGCGACATCTCCAAAAGACGCAATCACAGGTTTACCCGCTTTTTTTGCCAAATCCAATTCCCGCAAAATCAAATCCGAAGCCAACGCACTGCCGCCACCCGAATTGATGCGCAACACAATCGCCCGCACCTTTTTATCCATCCTCAATTGGCGAATGATTTTTGCATAACGATTACCTTCAATACCACCGCCGTCTTCGCTCGTACCGCCCAAAACAATATTGCCTTCTGCATAAACCACTGCAATTTTATCATTGCTTTTGAAATCTTTTTTCGCAGGATTGCTCTCGTCATAGGTTTCTAATCCAACGCTTGCAATTTTATCATCCTCTTTCAACGCCAATCGCTTGCGCAAATCAGCTAATACTTCATCGTAATAACCGACAGCATCAATCAATTTATATTTAACACCATCTTGGGGCGTTCTCACCTTCATTTCATTGGCAATCGAATATAAATCAGCCACTTGAATATTACGAGATTTTGAAATATTAGCTAAAAAAATGTCGTATAAACCACCTAAATATTCGCGTACTTGCATTCTATTTTGCGGACTCATGGCGTTGAAACGGAATGGTTCAGTTGCCGATTTGAATTGTCCTGCATAATAAACCTGCGTTTTCACGCCAATTTTATCCAACATATCTTTGAAAAAAGGCATATCAGATGCAAACCCATCAAATTCGACCATGCCTAATGGACTCACCGTGATTTTATCCGCCACCGAAGCCATATAATAGCCACCTTGCGACAACGCATCTGCATATGCGACGATAAATTTGCCACTTTTTTTAAAATCTTCTAAGGCGCGCCGCATGCTGGATGCAGTGGCATGTCCCATGCCATGTCCCAATTGTGGTTTTATCAAAATCCCTTTGATATTGGGGTCATTTTTAGCGCGAGCTAAGGCTGCCGTAGCTGCGTGCAGTCCTAAAATCGACTCCTGTTGAAAAGGGTCTCTTTCGCTCGTATTATCAGTTAATTCAGGAACGGATTTGGAAAAATCTAATTCCAAAATACTATTGGGCTTAATCGGTTTTGCTTTGCTTTGATTCGATGCCATGCGCACCGCGCTCCCAATCCCCCAGATGCCAAATATCACTACAAACAAAAATACGCCAAGACAAGAGGCAAACGCGAATTTAAAAAACTGTTTCATCGCTATCGGATTATTTTTTAGAAAAAATATTGAATGCAACAAAGTTAAGTCGAACTGTCTTTTTAAGGTATTTTTTTAGATAAACCGTTAATTTTTGTGGATGAAGCAAGCGAATTGATTAAAAAAATCGATTATACACCATAAATTTCGTAAATTTGAAAAATTTACGAAATTTATGGTGCAAATCCTATTTTGTGCGCCACCAATTTCGTAAATTTTTCAAATTTACGAAATTTTAGGTGCAAATCCTATTTTGTGCGCCATAAATTTCGTAAATTTGAAAAATTTACGAAATTTATGGCGCAAATCTATTTGTGGGTAAGGGCTTATATTCCTAAACTGCCTTCATTCCTAATTCAAAAAATATCAAAATTTTTCATAATAAATCGGATTCGACAAATACTCCATACAAAGCGGTTCTAATTCCGCTTCTGTTTTCGTACCGACATTGCGCAATTTAGCAAAAGAAGAATGTTTTAAAAAATAACAAATAATCTCCTTTAAATTGTGCAAATTATTGATTTCACAAATATTTCGAGTGCGAATTAATAAATGATGTTTTTCAGAAACCGCTTCTAAACTGATGGTTTCCAATAAATCCTTGCGCAAAGGGCGAAAAATGGGGTCATCTTCAGGTAACTCGGCATGTTGCAACGCAAATTGTTCAATTTTTTGAACAAATGCTTGTAAATCTGCGGTGTATTTGGGTCCAATATTGCGAACTTGACTCACTTCTATTTTTTTCTTTAAAAATTTTTGAGCAAAATCATCAAATTCAATCCCATCATCCAATGTCGCCAAGATTGCTTGCCCCACTCTCGGATGTGCCATCCGAATCGATTCCATGATATATCGCTCTATAATTTCCCGTTTTGGGTCGGAGAGCGTGCGCAAAATGGGTGGAATATCCCCCCAATAACTTCTTCTTATGAATGCCATTGATAAATTATCTGTTTATAATTTTATGTTTTCCAAAACATTTTATGTCTAACGGTCAACAAGGTAATGCATAAAACCATCGTCGTGAATAAACAACCTTTGAAAATGCCGCTATACGCATTTGCGTTCATCGCAGACCAAGGTTTTGCCAAGCCTGTCAAACGCAAGAAGGGGATGATAATTAATTGTCCCGAGACGTAGGCGACCATTGGATTTTGCCCTACTAAGGAAAACACCCGCCGTATCCAGCGCAAAACATCCACTTTTTGCAAGCAGCAATAGCATACAATTTGGTAAAATGCTAATCCACTCGTGACGAAAAAATAACTAAAAGTGGCAGGGTCTTTTTTAATCCCGCCTTGATAACTCTCAAAAACCAATCCTAATATCAATAAAAAAGCACCGCTTCTGGTTAAATCGCGTTGTGCGGGCGATAAATTTTTAGCGGTTAAAAAATCTAATACAACAATAATGATTATATTTAAAATCGCATTTATCAATAAGTTGCGTGTAAAAAGCCCCCATAAATTAATTGGCACTAAGGCAAAAGCACAAGCTGCAATAAATAACAATTGGTCTCGATGCGTGGAATTAGTTTCAGCTACGGATTCGTTCTGTTCGCTGCCTAATAATTCGCCTGCATGGATTCCGGGGACAATGATAAACAAATATTTCAAATATTCAAACCGATAAAGCCATCCCCAATGCGTTTCTACGAAAATTTCTTTATACCAATTGCTGTCTTTTCCTAAAAAAATGACTAATAAAATGGGTAATAATAACCATTTCAAAAGCGGTTGCCGCCAAGTGACCCAATAGAGCAGCGAACCGAAAAATGCCATATTTGCCAATATCAACAAAATAATATCACTTCGTTTTAAACAAAATGCCACACATAATTTGCTTTCTGGGTATTTTAAAAAACTTAATAGCGTACAGGCTGCCGCAAAACTCAATAATTGTCGCACCGTTGAACTCGTGCCTTCCGATGCAAACGGGCGCAAATACATTCCAAATAGTAAAATAAATCCTAATAATCCAATGCAACATTCCAACGTTTGCGGATTCGCGCTTAATTGCAATGGTTTGACATGATGTAAAAATATCGCAAAAAACGCTAATAAGATAAATCGTTTGAATATATCGGCACCAATTGCCCAAAGGGGCATTTGCCGTTCGATTTTCCCGCGAAAAGCGAATGGAAACGCTGCACCCATAGCAAATAAAAAGAATGGGAAAACCAAATCGACCCAAGTGATGCCCGCAATCGGCGTGAATTTGTGTAGGGGCGGCGGCACTTGTGCATGATACATCCAAGCAGGCATCACGCCGTCAAACGGGATGCCGCCTGACAACACCATCCCCGAAATGGCGATTCCTCTTAATAAATCTAAACTTTCGCTGCGTTGTATGTCCATGATTCGTTGATTTTTAGGGTTGCCTACTTTTTATTATATTGTGTCATCGTCAATTGCAAACCAATCACGCCAAATGCCTTGACGACTTCATTCGCATACGCGATGATTTCGGGCAATTGCTCTTTTTCTTCGGTCGTCCAATCGCCCAAAACGTAATCCGCTTGTTGTCCTTTGGCAAAATCGCTGCCGATACCAATTCGCAACCGTGCATAATCGCCATCGCCCAACAAACTTTCAATGCTTTTCAACCCATTATGCCCGCCCGCGCTCCCATTTGGACGCAATCGTTGTTTCCCAAACGGCAACGCTAAATCATCTAAAATTACTAAAATATTTTCTTTATCAATATTTTCTTTTTGCATCCAGTAACGTACTGCCTTGCCACTCAAATTCATATACGTAGAAGGTTTTAATAATACGAATGTCCGCGATTTGTATTTCACGCGGGCAACACTGCCCAAGGTCTCCGTTTTAAAACGCATTTCATAGGCTTTCGCCAATTGCTCCACCACTAAAAAACCAATATTATGGCGCGTATTTTCGTATTCCGCGCCGATATTGCCCAAGCCCACTATCAAATATTTCATGGTATCTTTTTCGACAACTGTTTTTTTGAAAAGTTTTTTTATAAAATCAAATATCATTTACGCATCTATTTTATTGACCAAATACGTCACCACGCCCGACAAGCCAAACCCGCCCAAAGCCCCTTTCGCATAATTCAATAAAGTGGCACGCACCGTATGATACGAACCTTGTTGTATATTTTCAACCATTTTTTTATAATCACTGATGTCATTTTGTGGATACAATTTTATCCACATATCTTTTTGAAGTTCAACCAATTTTGTATCATAATGATTATACATATAATATTCCATCCCATGCGCAATCAAATTGCCCATTAAAAAAACGCCAAAAGAAGCGCGCAAAACTTGTTTAAATTCGGTCGCGTTTCGCGCACTTTGCCGCGCTGATACGTACATCAATACGAGGAAAATTGCCAATTCAATGGATAGGCGCGTCCCACTGCCAACGTACATGCGCGGGTCTATCTTGTACAAAAGGCTGGAGCAGGCTACCGAAATACTGCCTGCAATTAGACCATATCTTAAAAATGATGTCATTTGAATCAATTGATTTAAAACGTTTTACGCGCTTTTTTTAAAATAGCCGCCATAATCACGGCAATAATCGAACCGCCAAAAATAGACCCCAAAGCCGCTTGCAAAATGAAAGCAGGCGATTGCATGGTTGCTTTGGCAGCATCCATTTGTTCCTCAATTTTGTCTTCGGGCAGCGCGGCGAATGCGCCAATTTTTTCAATCAATTCGCGTTGCGAATCCAAGACTTCTTGCATCGCATTTGGATTGATATAATTAAAATAAATATATTGAAATACGCCATTGATAATCCCTGAAATCACCAATGCCAACAAAATAATGATGAAAACGCGCCCAAAAGAGATGAATCCACCCAACTCGTTATCGCGGTGTTCGCGGACTTGCAGCACCAAAACGTACACCGCAACCGCCATTAACAAGACGTACACGGGCAATTGCGCCCCCATACTCGCATTAGAAAGCCCCGTCAACGACATCACTAAGGACGAAATAATGGAAACGGCGGCAGAAATAAGTCCATATTTGAGCACCACTTGCGAAAAACCAACATTTTTTTCGTCTTGAAACTCATTTGGATTGTCTAAGAATGTCATAGCGAATTTTTTTTTTAATTTTTTCAAAAATGATCCATCGTAAATAGTTAAAATCAACCTTTTCGACAACACCGTTTGGAGGGTTTCAAACCTTCCAAACGGTCTATTACTTATTCCAAATATTTACCTCAAAAGCCTGTTTAGTAGCGTTTCTTGCTCCCTTTCTAAGTGGCGGTAATGATTTGGGAATGCAATTTTAAGCGTAATTACTACAATTTCAAAAAAATACCGCAATTTTATTGAAAAATTGTCTATTTTTTGTCTTATCGCTTTTTTAAAATAATATTTTTTTTTGAAAAAAGCATGTATTTCGATAAGAAACCTTATCTTTGCGCCTCAAAATCCATTCATAAAGAAAAATAAGAATGAAAAAAGATATTCATCCAAAAAATTATCGTACCGTCGTGTTCCGCGACATTTCCAATGATGAAGCGTTTTTGACGCGTTCGGCAGTCAATTCCAAAGATAAAGTTATTTGGACTGATGGCAAAGAATATCCATTGGTGAAAATGGAAATTTCTGCATTTTCGCACCCGTTTTTCACGGGCAAAATGAAATTGGTTGATACCGCAGGTCGGATTGACAAATTTAATAAGAAATTTTCTAAGTTTGCTAAATAAACAGATAGTAGTCGGGAAATTTATTTCCCGCTTTGAGCAATTAGGATACTATTGGAACGCGGATGACGCTAACTGGGCGGATTTGCGCGGATTTTTTCGATTAAATTGAAATTTTATTTTGAAAAAGCATTCAAATTAAAATAAAATTTTGTATAAAACAAAAAAAATCCGTGAAAATCCGCCCAATCTGTGTCATCCGCGTTCCAATAGTATCCTAATTTCCCAACTACAAGGATTGACGTTCTACCAAATCCCATAAATTGCCATACAAATCGGCAAAAACGGCTACTTTTCCATACGCTTCTGTGGATGCAGGTCGAATAATTGTTATATTTTGCGTCAACAAATTTTGATAATCGCGGTCAAAATCATCTGTGTGCAAAAATAAAAAGACGCGCCCGCCTGTTTGATTGCCAATGTGACGCACCTGTTCTGCGCCGACGGCTTTCGCCAACAACAGACAACAGCCTGTCGCACCCTGCGGAGCTACCAAAACCCACCTTTTTGTCGCACTCAAAGGCGTATCTTCCACCAACGTAAAGTGGAGTTTTTGCGTATAAAACGCGATTGCTTCGTCATAATCTGCCACAACTAAGGCAATATGAGCTATTTTTTGTTTCATGTGAGACCATTTATAGGATTGAATACAATTTCAACAGACACCGTTGCGTTTTGCGAAACGGTTCTTTTAACTATCTTTTTCAACAAAAATGTATGTCTAAGTATGAGGTTTTTTTGTGGAATCAGTCTTTTTGTGGCGTTGAGCGCGTGTCGGTCGGACGAACCGACGGAACGCAAACGCATTATTCCTAATCTTGATAACATCCCGCCTGTCACTTTGACGGTGCATCGGTTCGACCAAGATTTGTTGAAAATAGACAGCAATCACCATCTTGAAGGCATTAAAAGGTTGGAAAAAGCCTATCCAAATTTCAACAATTTGTTTTTTGAACGCGTTGTCGGGGTCAAGCATTTGCAAGATTCTGTCGGTGAATATCATAGCAGAGTCCGCGAATATTTAACGCATCCGTCTGTTCGTCGCATTGCGGATACGACGCAAATTGTTTTTAAAAATTTTGACAAAATTCAAAATATTTTACAAGAATCGTTTCGATTTTACAAATTTTATTTCCCCAATAAGCCCATTCCTGAAATTTATACGTTTGCAGCGCAATACAATTATGGAGCTATCGTGTTGCCGAATAACGGTTTGGGCATTGGTTTAGACATGTTTTTAGGGGCGCAACATGCCGATTATACAGACCCTGTATTAGCCTATCCTGCATATGTTCGGCGCACTTTTGATGCGGCGCACTTGCCTGTGCGCGTCATGGAGGCGGTTGTGCAGGATATGATGCCCGAACAAGCCGCAACTGAAAACAAATTGTTAGATTTTATGATTCAAAACGGGAAGCAAATGTATGTGGTTGAAAAATTATTGCCCCATTTGCCCGATAGCATTCTTTGGAGTTACACCGCCGAACAAACAAAATGGTGTAAAAAAAATGAACCTGCGATTTGGGCGCATTTGCTGAAACAAGATTTATTATATTCAATAAAATCGAAAGATATTATGAAATTGTACGCACCCGCGCCCAATTCGCCGGGGATGCCGCCCGAAGCACCTGGGCGCACAGGCAATTATATTGGCTTGCAAATCATTCGACAATACATGGAACGTTTTCCGAATACGAGTTTAGAACAATTGTTTCAACTCAAAAATGCAGCAAAAATATTAGAAGCATCCAAATATAAACCCTAAGTTCAATGTTGATAGAAACACACGCGCACCTCTACGCCGAAGCGTTTGACGCAGACCGAGATGCCATGATTCAGCGCGCTCAATCGGCGGGCGTTACGCAGATTTATTTGCCGAATGTCGATAGCATCAGTTATCCTTCGATGCTTGCATTAGAAAAAAAATATCCGAATTATTGCCATGCGATGACAGGTTTGCATCCATGTAGCGTGAAAGAAACGTATTTATCCGAATTAAAATTTGTCGAAAAAACGTTAGAAGATAGAAAATTTTGTGCAGTAGGCGAAATTGGAATCGATTTGTATTGGGATAAAACGTTTTTTAAAGAACAAGTTGTTGCTTTTGAACGCCAAATAGCGTTGGCGCAAGCGGCGCAAATCCCAATTGTCATTCATTCGCGCAATGCAACGACCGAAGTTTTGGAGATTTTAAAAAACAAAAAAGCCTTGATACGCGGGATTTTTCATTGTTTTGGCGGCTCTGTGGAGGAAGCGCGAGCGATTATTGATTTGGGTTTTTATATTGGGATTGGTGGCGTTTTGACGTATAAAAAATCTGGATTAGACGAAGTTTTAAAGCATATTTCATTGGAACACATGGTTTTAGAAACGGACGCGCCTTATTTAGCACCTGTCCCTTTTCGCGGTAAACGGAATGAAACGGCTTATTTGACGCATATTGCGCAAAAATTGGCAGTTGTAAAAGAAGTTTCTGTGGAAACGGTGGGAGCGATTACGTCTCGGAATGCGAGAACTATATTTGGGGGACTTACGTAAAGTCCCTGCCATTTGGATTCCTCAATATCTTGTTTATCTTTGCATTTTCATTTTAAAAATTAACATCTATATGAAACATATACTGATTTTTTTATGCACTGTGGCGGTAAATGCTCTTTTTGCACAAGAAGGATTTGGTGTCGGCATGCAAATCGGATTGAATTATGCCAAAATTCGCGGCACTTCCGAAGTGGTGACAGGCTCGAATGCAACGCCTGAAACCTTTAATCCCAATTCTGGGTTGCAAGGCGGGTTACTCTTGCGCTGGGGTTTCACCGATAGATTTGGCTTGCGTTTGGAGGTCAATTATGCACAACGCGGCATGAAATATATTTACGAAGGTGTTGGTATTCAACCCTTTAAGTCTGAAAGCGGCACAACAATCCTCACAACTGGGCAATTAAAATACAATTTGAATCTTTCAAATGGTTATATGGAGTTGCCTTTGACGGCGTATATTCAAGTCACAAATCATTGGGAATTGCACGCGGGCGGCTATGTGGCGTACCTTGCCAGTTCCAAATCGGACGGGGTATTGACGTTGAAAGGCGCGAAAACGTTGTCGGGAACGAGCGTTCCAGATTATGACGGGGCGATTGATTACAATTATTTGAGTGCGGCGGATGATAAAGCGGATGTGACCAATAATAAAATTTTGTTTACAGAAGGTATCCATATTGTAAAAAATCCTACTTCGTTGGGCGCGTACTATGCACGCGGTACGGCAAATGGCTATTTGTGGAATCGTTGGGATTATGGTGTGTCGGCAGGCGTGAGTTATCGGATGCGTTCTGGGTTGACGGCGATGGCGCGGGTCAATTACGGTATGACCGATGTGACGAATAATGCGGTGCATAGCTTGCAATCCTCTTTGGATGCAAATCGAAAATATATCTTGCGCGATACAAAAGATAATAATGTGAGTGCGCAAATTAGTTTCATTTTCGGAAACTAATATTTTCAACACATAGGACACATAAGGGACATTAGGACACATAGGGGCAATCGCTCCTATGTCTTTTTTCAATCTTTTAGAGTATCCATGAAACGAAAATAAAGATTGCCCCTATGTGTTCTATGTTCCCTATGTTCCCTATGTTCCCTATGTGTTTAAAAAAATTGCTAAAAATATTTTTATGAGAAAATATCAATCTTGGTTGACTGTTTTTTTAGTTGCGGCTATTTTATTGATAATCAATGTTTTAGCTACTTTTTTCAATAAGCATATTGACCTAACCGAAGAAAAAAG
>JAAFJT010000078.1 GCA_013298955.1 Chitinophagales bacterium | reverse complement strand
ATAATTTAAAGTTTTTAGCTTCTGACCAAATTTTATTGCGAGTTAAGCGCAATGATGAATCTTATTTAGATTTTTTTAATCAAATTAAAAATTTAAATTTGGATAAGATTTTTTTAATCACTTTTGAAGCCTTATCGAAAGAAAATTATGCCGTGATTCAAGCGTTTTGTAAAATGGATTTTAAAATCCCGATTCACTTGTTTTTGCATAATATTGATTTTTGGTTTCAACAAAATCTTTTTCATAAAATTTCAAATACGTTACACACTGTTCAGAACTTGGCAGACATACCGTATCAATTGAAATTAAACTTTTTATATCCTTCTAAAAATCGTTCTTTATTAGAAATGGTTCGACAATCGGGCGGCAAATTTTTAGTTTTGAGCGAAGCAGTGGCAGTTGAATTATCAAAATACGTTGCACCTGCGGCAATCGGCGTGATTCCATTTTCGGTTTATAAAACCGATTTGTACGATACTTCTTTGGAAAATAAACGCTTGCGCATTTGCATTCCGGGCATGATTTCGGCAACTCGCCGCGATTATGATAGTATTTTAACGATGTTGGAACGCTATGAAAAGGATTTTAAAACAACGATTGAATTAGATTTTCTGGGCGCGTTCAATGCCAAAGAAGAGGGCGAAAGTGTTAAAAAAAGAGTTAATCAATTGATTGATAAAGGTTTTCATATACATGCTTATCATCATTGGTTGGAAATGGATTTTTATAATGAACAATTGGGTAAAGCTGATATTATCTTGGGCAACCTGCACTTGCAACAAGGCAAATTTGGGCAATATGGCAAAACCAAAGAGACGGGTATTTTGTTTACGATGATAAAAGCGGGGAAACCGGGTTTATTACCGATTGGTTATCCCACAGAAACGGCTTTACAAACGAGTGTTTTGAGTTTTCAAAATTATGACGAAGTGGCAACCATTATTTTGAATTATTTAAAAAATCCAAATTTATTAAATAATTTAAAGCAAAATGCCAAAGAAAATGCGTTATACTACCACCCCAATCGAATTTATCAGAGGATTGAAACGGCTGATAAAGTTGAATAAAATAAAATCGTTTACAACAACCTTTCTATGATTTTGTTATAGTGTGGCGCAAAAGGATTACTTTTGCGCCACATTCATTTATTTTTTAAAGCAATTATGGCTACGATTCGATTTACGTTCGAGAACAAAAATATCGCTCCGAAAACGGTGCAAGCGGAGGAAGGTTATTCCATCTTGGAAATCGCCGAAGAGAACGATGTTCACCTCAATCACAATTGCGGCGGCGTGTGTGCATGCAGCACTTGCCACATTTACATCCAAAATGGCGAAGATTATTTGGAAGAAATCAGCGAAAAAGAAGAAAATTTTATTGACCGAGCGATTAATCCGCGCATTGAGTCGCGTTTAGGTTGTCAATGCGTCATTTTGGACGAAAAAGCTGAAATCGAAGTATTGATTCCAGACCAATCGCGCATCATCGGTCACGAACATTAAGGAGTGATTCTTAAAACCACAACGTTAATTCCTAAATGATTAAGGAAAAAGACCTTATGGAAGGCGCAAATTTCCTTAATTATTTAGGATTTTAAGGCACGAAGTGTGCAACGTTTATAAATCTTTTCAAATGGATACGGTAAAACCTTACGATGCGGCGGGCAGCAAAAAACAACAAGTTGCGGCTATGTTTGATAACATCGCGCCTAAATACGATTTTTTAAATCGCTTCCTTTCGGTGGGTATCGACACGATTTGGCGCAAAACCATGATTCGAGAATTGGAATCTATTGTGCCGCCGAAGCGCGTTTTGGATGTAGCTACAGGCACCGCAGATGTCGCGCTACAAACCATTAAACAATTGAATAACAAGGATTTAAAAATTATAGGACTGGATATTTCTGCTGAAATGTTGAACATTGGGCGACAAAAAGTAGCCCAAAAAGGGTTGACAGACCGCATCGAATTGGTACAAGGCGATTCGGAAAAATTACCTTTTGAAAACAATATTTTTGATGCTGTGACCGTTGCATACGGAGTGCGCAATTTTGAAGATTTGGAACGCGGTTTAACGGAAATCGGGCGCGTCTTGCAACCCGAAGGTAAAATCGTCGTACTTGAATTTTCAAAACCAACAGGTTTCTTATTTGGAAATTTGTTTCAAGCGTATTTCAAATACGTCCTCCCCGTTATCGGCAGAATCACTTCAAACGACCCAAGAGCTTACAATTATCTCTTTGAATCGGTGCAAGTGTTCCCTGCGGGCAACGATTTTTTAAAAATATTGGAGAAATCAGGCTTTAAGTCAACTCGATGCAAACAACTGACCTTCGGAATTTGCTCCGTCTATACGGGTTTCAAACGTTGAAAAATGTTTTGAAAACCGTATCTCAAACCGTAATTGTTTTGTTAGCTACTGCCGCGCCCGCAAAAGCGCAAAGCACGAAAGGCAACTACAATTATTTGGATTTTCAAAACAAACCGTATTATTTCGGCATTACGCTCGGGTATAATTCGTCGGATTATCGCGTCTTTCGCGGCAAGAATTTTAACATCCACAATGATTCCATTGCGGGCGTTGAATCGGTCACGGGACCCGGCTTTAACTTGCAGATTATCAGCAATTTAAAGTTGGGAGAAAATTTTGATATTCGATTTTTACCCGGTTTTGCGTTTGCAGAACGCTCGTTAGAATACGACCCTTCTCGGCGCGGACGACTTGATTATTTGAAAAAAATTGAATCCGTTTTTGTCGAGTTGCCATTTCAAGTGCGGTACAAATCGGCTCCATATCATGATAAACGATTATTTGTATTGGCGGGTTTGAAATATTCGTATGATATTCAAAGTCGGTCACGGACGCGGCAAGCGACGGATTTAGTCAAAGTTTCGCCGACCGATTTTGCGATTGAATATGGTGCCGGAATGCAAATGTTTTTTCCGTATTTCATTTTTTCGCCTGAGTTTAAAATGTCGCATGGATTGGGTAATATCTTGATTTACAAACAAGGTTTTAATGAATCGGGCATTTTGGAAAAATTATTATCTCGCATGTTTACGATTTCGCTCCACTTTGAGGGTTAAGTGTAAATTGAAACGCGGATTTTCGGGGATGTTTTTTTTTATGTAAAATTTCATATCGGATAAATTGAAACGCGGATGACGCGGATTGGAAAATTTCATATCGGATAAATTGAAACGCGGATGACGCGGATTGGGCAGATTTTCGCGGATTTTTTATTTTTATACAAAATTTTATATCACAACATCTGTGAAAATTTGTATAAAACAAAAAAAACCGCGAAAATCCGTCCAATCCGCGTCATCCGCGTTCCAATTTATCCTACTTGCTCAAATCGTTTTTTCTAAAAAACCAAGATGTTAAACCACTCATCAACACCGAAATCACGATAATAATGACAAAGGAATAATCGTGTTCTGTATTCAAATAAGGAATTTTGACATTCATCCCAAAGAAACTCGCTATCAACGTTGGAATCATTAAAACAATCGTAATCGTTGTCAATCGTTTCATCACAATATTCAAATTGTTTGAAATAATACTGGCATACGCGTCCATCGTGCCACCCAAAATATCGGTATAAACTTTCGCCATGTCCAACGCTTGAGAATTATCAATGATAATATCTTCAAATAAATCCATCTTATCTTCATCATCGCGGATGTGCAAAAAATCCGTTCGCTTCATCTTCATCGCCAATAACTCTATGGCATACAACGAGTTAACAAAATAAACCAACGATTTTTCGATGCTCAATAATTGTTTAATCTCCATATTGCGACTACTTGCGTACAATTCTTTTTCAATCACATTGCGTTTATGATTCAATTGTTTTAGCCCATTTAAATAATGTTGAATGTTGTGCGCCAAGATTTGCAACACAAAAAGTTTGTCGTCAGAAGGGTCAAAATGCTTGACTTTATCGCCCAGAAATTGGTCAATGACAGGGTTTTCAAATGCCGAAACGGTAATCACATGGTCAATTGTAATAATAATACCTAATGGAACGGTCATATAAATGGCTTGCGTTTCCTTATCAATATTATTGTTGAGAACGGGCGTATTGAGGATAATGAGCCGCATTTCATCTTCGCGTTCATAGCGGGCGCGCTCATCAATATCTAATGGATCCGTTAAAAAACCAATCGGAATGGCGTGTTTGTCTGCAAATTCTTGCACTTCTTCGCGGGTAATCGGCGCGGAAACGTTAATCCAACAGCCAGTCTCTGCTTCCCGCAAGGACGTTAATTTTCCCTCGCTTTTGGCGTAATAATGTATCATAGCCGAGTCGGTGCCTTTAACGAAAATCGATATGAAAAATAAAATAACCGTGAAACAATTATTTTGGGTTTGAAATCGCGGCGAAGTTACAAGAAATGTTGGTTTTTGGGCGTGTTTTTGGTAAAATAAAAGGGGACTTTACGTAAGTCCCGTAAAATCGGGGGACTTACGTAAAGTCCTCTTAAAGTCCTCTCATCTAATTATGGAAAAATGCCCAAATTCATATAATCGCTCCCCACTTTCCCTATCGCACTCACAAAACCTGCCGTCCGCATGTCTTCAATTTTCGGATTCGCCTTCCAAGTATCTCGAATCGTGTGGTAAGCCGTAATCATGGTCTCTTCCAAACCCGAATTGACCAAATCAATTTCATCCGCGCCTTTGGTCAAAATCAATTTTTCACGGGCATCAATCGTTTTGCCTGTATATTTTTCGACGGCGTTGACCAACTTTTCAAACGCATTGTGTTCAAACCGTTTTTCCATCCGCCCAAAACGCACATGTGATAAATTTTTCAACCATTCAAAATAAGAAACCGTCACACCGCCCGCATTGATGTACATATCTGGAACGATAATCACGCCTTTTTTCACCAAATAATCATTCGCATCTGCCGTAACAGGTCCATTTGCGGCTTCTACAATGATTTTTGCCTTGATGCGCGGTGCATTTTCACTTGTAATCTGGTTTTCCAATGCCGCAGGAATCAAAATATCGCAATCCAATTCCAATGCAACTTGCCGATTTTCTAACGGTTTTCCGCCCGAAAAAGTCATAATCGTACCCGTATCTTTGCGATGTTGAATCAAAGCCGCCATGTCTAACCCATGTTCATTGTAAATCGCGCCTTCGTATTCGGCAACGGCAATTATACGCGCATCGCCTTCATTTTGGCAAATCAAGCCTGTGTAAGAACCGACATTGCCCAAACCTTGAATCACAATGCGTTTACCTGCAATACCTTTTGCAATACCAATTTTTTGCATATCTTCCTCTATGCTCAACATTTCGCGGATGCCGTAAAAGACACCGCGCCCTGTTGCCTCCGTCCGCCCGCGAATCCCATTGAGCGTAATCGGTTTGCCCGTCACACAGGCAGCCGCGTCCAATTCGCCATTTTTCAAGGTCTGATACGTGTCGTAAATCCAAGCCATTTCGCGGCTACTCGTGCCGTAATCGGGCGCGGGGACATCAATACCCGGTCCAATAAAATTGCGATGCACCAATTCCGTCGTGTAACGGCGCGTGATGCGTTCCAATTGATAATCCGTGTAGCGTTTTGGGTCAATCTTGACTCCACCTTTCGCGCCGCCAAACGGCACATCGACCAAAGCACATTTGTAGGTCATCAACGCTGCTAACGCCATCACTTCATCTTGATCCACACTCATCGAATACCGAATCCCGCCTTTTGTTGGCATTCGGTGGTGACTGTGTTGCACCCGATACGCCTCAATCACTTGGTATTCGCCATTGATTCGGACGGGAAAGTGCATCTGATAAACGGCGTTACAAGCCTTGATTTGTTCCAAAAGTCCTTTGGGCAAGCCTGTAAAATGGGCTGCTTTATCAAAATTGCGTTCGACGCTTTTGAAAAAACTCACATTCTTAATGCTCATTTTGTTTAATTTGATTCTCTAATTTGGTTAGGTTGCTATCAATTCTTATCAAAAATAAGATAATGCCTATTAGAATAATCGCTAATGTCCCCACCACCACATAGATTTTTCCGTCACTGCGCAGTAAACTATCTACCATAGATTGTGCCGCGCCTTGGGCAATAGCGATAATGCTGATGAAAATGGTCAAATGATATTTTTTCATTTTTTTTAGAATTTACCCCTTCAAAAACGGCGCAAGATAATAGATTGCTTTTTCAAAAACAAAATTTACGCCTATTTTATTGGTATTTTATCAAAATTTTTAATTTTAATTTAAATAAATGAGACAATTTTATTTTGAAAACAATTTGTCTTCTATCAAAAGGGTTCTTGTTACCAAAGTGGCTATCCAAATACCTAACAAGATCCACCCGATACTTGCAGGATAGAAAATCAGGCGCATCGTATTGTCCAAATCTTGTGAACCAAACGCGATATTGCCGCCATTGCCAGGATGTAAACTGTCTTTGCCTGCCAATCTCGGTACGACATATAATAAAGGTATCAAGGATGCAAACGCAAAAATGCTATAAACGGAGGAAATCCGCGCTCGTTGTTCAAAACTTTCAAACGCGCTGCGCAATAAAAAGTAGGCAAAATAGATGGACAAAGCGGTGTAAGTCATTACAATTTTCAAATCCATCGGAAACGGTTCGCCCCAAGTGTAAGTTGCCCACAACGCGCCCGTAAATAAGCCCAATAATCCAAATAAAACGCCCACTTGGATAAACGAATATGCCCGAATATCCCATGTTAAATCACCCGTTCTTAAAAATTTTATATTGTAATAAACCGCCACACCAAATAAGGCAAACATTACAAACCACATCGGCACATGAAAATACGTATTGCGAATGGTTTCATATAAAATATTTCTGTAAGGAAAAGCAATGCCTTGATGTGCATGCGTCCCTGCGATGATTTTGCTCCAAGCCGCTTTGCCTGCTTGAATATTCGTCGTATCGCCGCGATTGATAAACGTCGCATTTGGCAACAGCGAAACGCCATCCACCACATCGTCAATCACTAAGGTCAATTCTTTAACTTTCTGAGTATCAGGCAGATACGCAGGTGTTTCAAAATCAATTTCCATCAAACGGTCGTTTTTGACCCGAATCGCAGTGGCAGCTAAGGCGTGTACGCTATCCAATTTCAACCAAGCACGCGGCGATTGGTAACGCGTGTACAAACTGTTATAACCTTGTGCTAAAAGGGTTATTTTTTGTCCACATTGGATTTTACGCGGATTGACATCCGTAATGCCCGTTTTCAAAGGCACTAACATCCCAAATATCAACGTGTAAAAAAGTAAAAAAATACTTAATAATTTCCACCAAGCTAATTTCATATTGAGCTTATTTAAATTTAAAATTCAATTCGATTTTGAATTAGGATTTTTAAGATTTATAAGATTTTGTTGGGATTGATTTTGAAGGATTTCATATATTAGGCGTGTACCAAGTGGCGAGCGCACCGAGTGGAGGGTTTTAAAACCCTCCACTCGGTTAGGATGCGAAATTTTATACGAATGATGATTAAAATCAATCCTAACAAAATCTTACGAATCTTAAAAATCCTAATTCAAAAATTATTGTACAGGTTTTGGTAATTGATAAACAACTCTCCCACCCACTACCGTCATTAAAATCGGCACATTCCGAAGGTTTTCAGGGGCAATTTGGGTCAAATCACCGCCCAATAACACGAAATCGGCTAATTTACCCACTTCCAAAGTGCCTTTGATGCGTTCCTCGAAAGAGGCATACGCTGCATCTTTCGTATAGGCTTTCAACGCCGCTTCCAAACTAATTTTTTGGGCAGGAACCCAACCTTTTGGATTTTTATCATCCAAAGTCCGCCGTGTCACTGCCGCATAAATGCCTTCCAATGGAGTCGGCGGCGCGACAAACCAATCGCTCCCAAACACGACTTTCGCCCCACTCGTCAACAAATCTTGAAACGCATAACTCGTTTTTGCCCGTTCCGCCCCAATGTATTTTTGCGCCCATCGCCCGTCATCAATCAAGTGATAGGGCTGCATACTCGGTATCACGCCCAATCCCGCAAAACGCGGAATGTCCATAGAATCAATATGTTGCGCATGTTCGATGCGAAAACGGCGGTCTTTATCGCCATTTTCTAAATCAATTGCTTCAAAAATGTACAATAATTCAAAAATCGACTTATCGCCAATCGCATGAATCATCACATTTAAATCAGCGCGGTCTGCCAAACCAATTTGTTGATAAAGCGTATCCAAAGAGGTAACGAAAATGCCTTTGTTTTTCGCAGCATCGGTATAACCTTTTTTCATCGCCGCCGTGTGCGAACCCAATGAACCATCCGCAAAACCTTTCAAACCACCAATCCGCAACCAACTATCGCCGCGCCCTGTCTGCGCAATTTCATCGCGCAAACGCGCCCATGTTTCCAAAGGAACATTGGCATAAACCCTTGTTTTTAAATTATTATTTTGATGCGCCCGTCGAAAAACGGCTAATTCATCCCAAGTACCCATGTGATGCACGGACGTTACGCCTTTGGAGGCAATAAAATCCATCGCCGCTTGCAAGGCTTTATCTTTTTCGGCTTCCGTGACAGGAGCCACCACTTTTTCAATCAAAGACATCGCATTATCTCGAAAAACGCCTGTCGGATTGCCTTTTGCATCGCGGACGATTACGCCCCCTGCAGGATTCGGCGTTGCTGCCGTAATGCCTGCCGCTTTCATCGCTGCCGTATTCGCCAAACCCGAATGTCCATCCACCCGATTCAACCAAACAGGATGTCCACCTGTCACGGAATCGACCCAATTGGCTTCAGGCAAAGTCCCACCCCAATGCGTTTCATCCCAATTGCCGCCCGTCATCCAAGCATTTTTCGATAACGTAGGCGTATAATTTGCAATGCGTTTTACAAAATCAGCTTTGGAAGTTGCCTCATTCAGTTGCACTGCTGTCAACCGATAACCACCTTCCAGCAAATGCACATGGCAATCAATGAAGCCCGGCGTAACCATATTGCCTTGTGCATCAATGAGTTGCGTTGTTTTATCCAACAACGGTTGCAATCCTGCTTGACTGCCAATATAGACAATACTGTCATTTCGGACGGCTAACGCCTCCGCCCAAGGCAAAGAATCATTGCCCGTCCAAATTTTGGCATTCGTGATAGCGATGGAAACAACGGTTGACATTTCGGGCAATAAGCCCACTCTTTTACCAACTTTTTGTTTGTTTCTGGGACAACCCGTAAGGCTTCCTGCCAATAGTGTTAACAAAAGGAACTTTAACCCGTTCATGTTACAATTTTCCCTGATGATGTTTTTTGTAATAATTTTCATAAAATATTAGGGAATACAGCGTTTGGAGGGTTTGAAACCCTCCAAACGCTATACTTTATTCTTGCCAATACAGCGTTTGGAGCGTTTGAAACCCTCTAAACTTTATGTTCAATGAACACCCTAATATCACTGCAAAGTTATAAATTTAACCAATAATTTATTTTAAAAACCAATCCGCGATTCAATTTTTGGAAAGATTCAGGCAAATAATTATCCGTATAAACCAAAAATATATCAGACATAGGCTTATAACGCCATTGAATCCGACTATTGATATTAAAATTTTTAGATTGTGTATTGTATTGTAAGAAAGTCGTCCAGAAAAAGGTAGGCGTAAAATTAAACTCCATTTTGCCATTCATCAACCATAAATCGCCACTTGGATACGGCGGTGTAAAAAGCAATCGGTTGTACTCCGCATTGAAACCAAAATTGCCCAAAGGTTGCCACCGATAATTGATACCCACTTCTGCATTCGTGCGCGTACCACCATAAAAACCACCCCGAAAAAGGCTGAGATTCCAAGTCCATTTTTTCCGAATATCGCTGTTATATTGTAAATTTAGGGAGGGCATTTTGTAATATTGCGCAGGAAGCGGCACTGTACCACCCAAAAAATCGGTTGGAAAAGGCAAATTAGATTGAATATTATCAAACCGAATCTTAATTTGAGTGGTGTTTCTAAAAATCAAAAATAGGCGCAACCGATTGAATTGTTCATTCAACGTAAAATCAGGATTCCAAGCGGTATAATTTTCAAAACCCAACCAATAACGCGCAACTTTTTGGTTTTTAGGATAATACGAATAATCTAATTGTTCATAATGAGCCAAATAACCCAGTCGAATGAGGGTATCTCGTGCTGCATCGTAATTTTCAATGCGTTGCACATAACCCATATCCGTATAATAATTTTTACCCACTTGATTCCAATCCGTTAAAAATTGAAGGTTTTCATCTTGATACCGAAAACCACCTAACAATACTTTGTTTTCGGTTTTCACATTCGGTTTGAAAGCCTGCTGATAGCCGCCCCAACAAGACCATTGATTATCCTTCGTTGCCAAATAGGTTTCAAGACCGATATTGCGCCCGTAATTATCTTGTTGGAATGATTTTCCATCAAAACCTTGTCGATTTAAAACAAAACCTTTTAAAGTGGATTGTCCCGAATCCAAGGATTGTTGCAAACCGATTCCTGTAAAATTATGACTCAATCCATTCGTTTGACTGCCCGTGTGCATATTGAACGCATTGATTCTCAATTGATTATTCAAATTACCACTCAATCGCGCTCCGTAATAAATCGGTACAGGACGATTGTTTTCATCCAAACCAATCCGCCGCGAAAAAAAAGGGCGCAATTCATCATTCCCAAAAACCGATAAAACATCACTGTTTTCTAAGAAAAAAGTCCGCCTTTCGGGATACCGAATATTATACCGCGTGAGATTTGTAACTTGTTCATCCACATCCACTTGTGAAAAATCGGGGTTTACAGTCAAATCCAAATTCAACGCCGTACCAACTGCCATTTTAGCATCTAAACCGACATTTGGTTTACTATCAATCTTTTGTGCATTTTCAAAATCTTTATATAAACGATACGTCGTGTACGGCAATAATACGCCATTGCTTTTTTCAAAAGGCGGCGGCATATCCCACAACAGCGCACCCGTATAACCCAAATGAATCCCATCCACAAACATCGGCATCAACGTCCAAGTATGATATTCGCCTTTTTGCACGTCATTCCGAATAAAATTGAGGTTCCAAGTCTTTTTACTTGCCTCATATCGCAAAATTTTAAAAGGAATTGCCATTTCCGCCGTCCATCTATCGGCGTATTGCTTGACGGCAGCATACCATTTGTTGTCCCAATTTTCATTGGCATCTTCGCCCGATAACAACATATCCGCTTGCGCACCTGCCGCCGTCACGCCAAATAAAAACCCATTCGACTTACGCGCTTGTGGGTCTAACACGATACTCACGCCATCACTTTCCCAAAAACCAATGTCTCGTTTGAGGGTTTGCAGGATGCGGGTTCCGCCTTCATCAAAACAAGTGAACGCAACATATAAAAAATGGTCGTCATAAGTCACCTGCGCGGTGGTTTTATGAACCGCTTTAATTTTATTATCAGGATGCTTTCGCCAAAAATCGGATGCTTTGGCGGCAGTTTGCCAAGTTGATTCGGACAAATCACCATCGATTTGAATCGGCGAACTTGTTTTTTGAATATTCAAAACAAGTTGTTTAGTAGAATCAGTTTGGTAGGCTTTCGCTAGACCAAGATTACACAAAAAGCAGCACAAACAGTAATAGGTTTTATTGAAAAGGTGCATTTGTTATAAATTTGGGGCAAAAATAAACGGTTCACCTCAATTTTTTGCACCCATCTTGGTTTGCGGGAAATAAATTTATTTCCCGCGAAAAGGACTTTACGTAAGTCCCTCTTATTACAAACGTCGTCGAAGTTGTAACCTCGACGACGTTTGTAATATTCAAATAATTAACAATCAATTATTTAAATATTAATTCAATAATTCATAGATACCCGCAATCCCTTGACCGCCGCCGACACAAGCCGTCACCATGCCATAACGATTGCCTCTACGCCGCATTTCATTGAACAATTGAACGGACAATTTCGCGCCCGTACACCCAAGCGGATGCCCTAACGCAATCGCGCCCCCATTGACATTCACAATATCGGGGTTCAAACCCGTCTCTTGCATGACGGCTAACGCTTGTGCCGCAAATGCTTCATTCAATTCCACTAAGTCAATATCTTTCAATTTCAAACCTGCCTTTTTCAACGCTTTCGGAATCGCCGCACAAGGACCAATGCCCATGATAATCGGTTCAACGCCCGCAACACAGCAACTTGCCATCCGCGCAATCGGTTTCAAATTCAATCTTTTTGCCATCGTATTGCTCATCACCAACACAAAAGACGCGCCGTCTGATGTTTGAGAAGAGTTGCCCGCCGTCACGGAACCATTCGTCGCAAAAGCAGGACGCAATTTGCCTAAAACTTCCGCCGTCGTGCCTACCCGAACGCCTTCATCCGTGTCAACGATGAAATCGCGTTCTTTCCGTTTATCGGCTTCGACATAGACTTCTTTGACATGTATCGGCACAATTTCGGATTTAAACAAGCCATTTGCAATCGCCGAAGCCGCTTTTGTATGCGAATTGGCTGAAAATTGGTCTTGCGCCGCCCGACTGATATTGAATTTTTTAGAAACCGCCTCTGCCGTCAAACCCATGCCAACGACATAATCAGGCGTATTCGCCGCCACATGATACGAAGGCGCGAGTTTGTAACCCGTCATCGGCAACAAGGACATGCTTTCCGTGCCGCCCGCGATGTAACATTCGCCCATATTGGCTTTGATTTTCGCGACAGCAATCGAAATCGCTTCCAAACCTGAAGCACAATACCGATTAATCGTCATACCGGGGACTTCTATGCCCAAAGCCCGCAGCGCAATCTGCCGACCAATCTGCAAACCTTGTTCGCCTTCGGGATTGGCGCAACCGACAATCACATCATCCACCAAGTTTGGGTCTAACTCAGGGACTTGCGCCATCAAATGTTTGATGACATCCGCCGCTAAATCATCCGACCGATAGTGGCGAAAACCGCCGCGTCCCGCCTTGCCAACCGCAGAACGATACCCTGCGATGATATATGCATCTTCCATAAATGGTTAATTTTGAATTGTTTAAATAAAGAGTCAAACAAGTGTGCAAGATAAGAAGTTTTAGCGAATATTCGCTAAAAAATTATTTTTCAAAATAAAATTCAACGGATTTGGGCATAAATTGAACATTTTGCACGCAAGCAGGTTGTTTGACTAACGCGACAGAAACGGTATTATTCTTGCTTTCCGTCCCAATATCGCCCAAATCGACCTCCGCTTCAAACAAAGACGGATTAATATTACTATATTGACTCAATCCGACGGTGCAACTTAATTTAATCTTATTCGGAAAAATTTTATACGTAGCAGGCGCATTCTTAACCACTAAGGGCAAAAACATCGCTTTTTCCGTAAATTCTTCAATCCCTAAACGCGCTTTGACGCGGGTATCCATACATTTAATAACTTGACTCGGCATTTGAATTGGAATCGATTGTTCAAGATTTTTTTTCAAATGTTCGCCGCGAATCGTGTCCGTATAAACGGTTGTAATCATATCCAACACATTTTTCGGTCCTTTTAAGACCACTTTGGCAGGTTCTATGACGACTTCCCCCGAAAGTCGATAGCCTTTTACAAATTTCAAACTCGTCAAAGGCGTGATTGCCACTTCTTTCATCGCTTCGTCTTCGATGTACAAGGGAATTTGTTCCACGTTGAGGTGAATCATTTCTTCAGAAATGTTGTATTGCCGCGCCACTTCCTGCCGCAATCGCCCACCGCCGATGATTTGAAAACTATCATTCGTCATTTGAATCAAAATTTTCACTTTTTCCCGCCCAAGTAAATCCCATCCACTGCCAATAATCGCCGCCGTCAAATGCGCTATCGGAATGGCACTAAACGTTTTGCCTTTGGGCAACCGATATTCAATCTCAATGCTTTTGTACGTGCGAAACGAATGCGACATTTTGTTTAAAATCCAAAACACTAAGGCTATGCCGATGCACAACATCAGCACAGCCCTGTCGGATTTCAAAAACACGCGAATATCATCCGTTGACCCCTGTTTCATTCGATTTTGCGGCAAAAGCCTCTGTCATTTCCTTAGAAATGGAGCTTTTTGTGATGCGAATCAAGACTTTATCGGCAATTTGCAACGTCACCACCTGTCCTTCAATTTTCATAATTTTGCCAAAAATGCCGCTTGAAGTGATAACTTCTCGTCCTTTTTCAATAGAATCCGCAAAAGATTGTTGTTCTTTTTGGCGTTTCATCTGCGGACGAATGATGAAAAAAAAGAATACGGCGAACATCGCCACTGGAAAAATCAGGCTCATCGCGCCGCCACTGCCTTGCAGGAGTATCATAGGAATGATTGAAATAGTGATTGACTAAATTTTTATTGAACGCGCAAATATAAGTTTTTTTTAAAGATTTTGCGTTACTTTGCCTTTATTTCATCAACAAACAGTTCAGAAGCAATGAAAAACCTGTTTTTTTACGCATTTTTAGCTATCATCGCCCTTTCTTGTAATCGTTCTAAAAAACCAAAAGCGGCGGTTTCCTCTGGAGTAACGGATGTTTTTGACGCTTACTACAAGGAACGGATGCGGTTGTTTCCATTGGAAGCTACTTCAAATGGCATTAATGATTATAATGATCAATTGCCCATTGAAATTTCGGAATCTTTTCGGGATTCAGTTCGTCGTTTCTTGAAACGCTATCAAGGTTTAATTGAAAAAAGCGATGTCGCTAAAATGGATGATTCGGAAAAAACGAGCGTTGAAATTTTTAAATGGGAATTGACCCAAAGTTTGGCTGCCCTTAATTTCAATGATCATTACATGCCTATCAATCAATTTTGGGGTTTTCCGTTGACGCTTGGGCAATTGGCTTCGGGCGATGGCAATCAGCCGTTTAAAAATGTGAAAGATTATGACAATTGGATGAAACGCGTGGAAAAATTCCCGATGTGGGTCGATACCGCGATTGCGAATATGGAACGCGGCATGGCAACTGGCTATGTATTGCCTAAAGCATTGGTTGTCAAGATTTTACCACAATTAGAACCCATGTTTAAAACGTTGACTCCTAAACATCTTTTTTATCAACCGATTTTGAAATTGGCTAAAAATGATTCGATGGAGGCTTATGAAAAAGACCGTTTTAAAACGCAATACGCTTTGATGGTAGATAAAACCGTGAAACCCAATTACAAAAAGTTGCACGATTTTCTTAAAGTGAAATATTTGCCGAAAGCGCGGATGAGTGCGGGCATTTCTGACATTCCGAAAGGGCGCGAAATGTATAATCAATTGATTAAACAATGGACAACCACGAATTTGACCGCAGATGAAGTTTTTGAATTAGGTCAGAAGGAAGTGGCGCGGATTCGCCTTGAGATGGAAGCGGTGAAAACAGAAGTGGGTTATAAAAAAGATTTGAAATCCTTTTTCAAATTCGTCAATGACCGAAAAGCCAATAAGCCGTACAAAAAACCAGAACAAATTATTGATGATTTTAATAAAATCCATGAAACGATGAAACCTCAATTGGAAAAAATGTTTGATATGACTCCAAAAACGCCTTTTGAAGTTCGTCGAACCGAGCCTTTTCGGGAGGCTTCTGCGAGTGCGGAGTACAATCAAGGTTCGCCTGATGGTACGCGTCCCGGCATTTTTTACTTTCCGATTCCGAAAGGCAATGCGGCAGCTATCAATAATTTCCAAAATGAAGCATTATTTTTGCACGAAGCGATTCCGGGACACCATTATCAAATCTCGTTGCAACAAGAAAATACGGAATTGCCAGATTTTCGCAAATTTTTATGGTATGGTGCTTACGGCGAAGGTTGGGCGTTATACACGGAGAGTTTGGGCAAAGAATTGGGACTTTATACCGATCCATACCAATATTTTGGCAAATTGGGGATGGAAATGCACCGCGCTATTCGGTTAGTGGTCGATGCGGGGCTACATACGAAAGGTTGGACGCGGGAACAGGCGATTCAATACGACATGGATAATGAAGCAGAAACGTTGGAAGGCGTGACCGCAGAAATTGAACGATATATGGCAATTCCCGGTCAAGCGTTGTCGTATAAAGTGGGTCAATTGAAGATTTTAGAATTGCGGCATAAAGCAGAAAAGGCTTTGGGTGAAAATTTTGATATTCGCAAATTTCATAATGAGGTATTGAAAGATGGTTGTGTGCCGTTAGCCCTTTTGGAGCAGAAAGTGGATAAAATGATTGCCGCAGCCACCGCGCCTGACCCAAAACCGACTAAAAAAGGGAAAAAAAAGTAGTTTTATAACACATAGTTCACATAGGGGGACATAGTTCACATAAGGGGCAATCTTTATTAGATTTGTTTCTTTTTTGAATATTTTACTTGGTTTTCGCTGAAATTTTTTAGATAAAACCAAGTAAAACGTTCAAAAAAATAGATTTAAGGTATTGCGACTTCTATAAAGATTCCTCCTATCTGTTTTATATTTTCGTATGTGAAAGGATTTATAAAAATGTCCCCTATGTGTTCTATGCCTTCCTATGTGAACTATGTGTTCTATGTGTTCTATGTGTTCTATGTCTTCCTATGTGAACTATGTGTTTTACAATTAATTATCAACTAAATCCAAAAATGGTTAAAGTGAAAACGTCCGTGATTTCGGTCGAAAACATCTATAAAGCGAAATTGCGCCTCAAATCGGTGGCAGAGCATACGCCTTTATTACAGAATCTGAATTGGTCTGAAAAATATGATTGCAATATCTGGTTCAAACGCGAAGATTTGCAAGTTGTCCGTTCTTACAAAATTCGCGGTGCGTACAATAAAATGTCGATGATGTCCGAAACCGAACGCGCCAAAGGCGTTGTTTGCGCAAGCGCGGGCAATCATGCACAAGGCGTAGCGTTTGCCTGTCGTTTGATGAATGTGCAAGGCACGATTTTCATGCCTGCTACGACTCCACAACAGAAAATTACCAAAGTTAAATTTTTCGGACGCGATAAAGTCGAAGTGATTTTAATTGGCGATACCTATGATGATTCTTATCAAGAAGCATTGGTTTACAGTGAGTTACATTTGAAAGAAATGATTCATCCATTTGATGATGAACGCGTCATAGAAGGACAGGGAACGGTTGGATTGGAGATTTTGGAAGATTGTCAATCGCCGATTGATTACCTTTTTCTACCTTTGGGGGGGGGCGGTTTGGCAGCAGGTTTGGGCAGTTATTTCAAACAAATGAGTCCCAAAACCCAAATTATTGGAGTCGAACCGAGTGGTGCGGCGAGTATGTACGAATCGTTGAAACAAGGCGAAGTGGTTCGGTTGCCTCATATTGATAAATTTGTAGATGGCGCAGCCGTTCAACAAGTCGGATATAAAACATTTCAAATTTGTAAAGTTGTATTAGACGATGTGGTGACGGTGGCAGAAGGGAAGGTTTGTACGACGATTTTGCAACTTTACAATGAAGAAGCCATTGTCGTGGAGCCTGCGGGCGCGCTATCTATTGCTGTTTTGGATGATTTTAAGGCAAAAATTAAGGGTAAAAATGTCGTTTGCATCATTTCGGGCGGCAATAATGACATTACGCGCACCGAAGAAATTAAAGAACGGAGCCTTTTGTATGAAGGTTTGAAACATTATTTCATTATTCAATTCCCGCAACGGGCGGGTGCATTGCGCGAATTTTTGAATTATGTTTTAGGAAAAGATGATGATATTACGCGATTTGAATATATCAAAAAGACCAATCGTGAAAATGGACCTGCGTTAATAGGTGTCGAAGTGAAATGTCGCGCAGATTATGATGCAATGATTTTGCGGATGGAGGAACGCCAAATTCGGTATAAATGCCTTGAAAAAGATCCAGATTTATTTCGATATTTGATTTAAACCACTTTTTTGACACGAATTGCCCGAATTTTCACAAAATTTTGTGAAAATTCAGGCAATTCGTGTCAAAAATGAGTTGTTCGCTCCTTTTTTGTGTTCGCGTTTTGACGAACAATATGATTATACATACAAAATATTTTTTTTTAAACACCATGAATAAGACGACTCCAAGTATTTTTTTTATTTTTTAAAAATGAATGAACTTCTAACACAAATGGATTGTTTTCAGACGACTCATCACAAAAAAAAAGGATGGATTAATAACTAAATTATTGATAATCAATTATTTATCATAATTTGGATGAATTAACATTACAATTGTGCATTTATATAAAACGGAATAATAGTGGCAGAACAATCAAAATTATCAACCATTGAACGATTTATTAGGCTGATTAAAGGAGATAGAAAGGAAATCTCTTACATTTATATTTACGCTATTTTTGCAGGGGTCATCAATTTAACCTTGCCTTTGGGCGTACAAGCCATTCTCAACTTCATTCAAGGAGGGGCTATATCCGCTTCTTGGTGGGTGC
>JAAFJT010000077.1 GCA_013298955.1 Chitinophagales bacterium | reverse complement strand
TTTAAACCCTCCAAAGGTTGTTATGATGCGTGTTACAATTATTTTTAGTATTTAGACGCGTTCTATGATAGTTGCCACACCCATCCCCGCACCCGCACACAGGGCAACTAAACCTGTATTCAAATCGCGCCGTTCCATTTCGTCCAAAAGGGTTCCTAATAACATCGCCCCTGTCGCGCCAAGTGGATGTCCGAGCGCAATCGCGCCCCCATTGACATTGAAAATCGAATCATCCAATCCAAAAGCGCGTTGAAAATGGAGCGCGACTGCCGCAAATGCTTCGTTACATTCCCATAAATCAATATCTGCCGCCGTCATTTTGGCTTTGCGCAATGCTTTTTGTGCCGCAGGCACTGCGCCGCGCAACATAATCGTCGGCTCCGTACTCACTGTCCCGATAGACCGAATTTTAGCTCTTGGTTTCAAACCCAATTCCCGTCCTTTCGCCCGATTGCCCACCAAAACAGCTGTCGCACCATCCACAATCCCAGATGAATTGCCTGCTGTATGATGATGTTCAACCCGTTCAACAGACGGATATTTTTGCAAAGCCATTGCATCAAAACCCATCAAACCCATGTGTTGAAATGATGATTTCAATAAAGTTAAGGTTTCCAAACTCGTATTCGGACGCAAATATTCATCTTTTTCTAAAATCATCAAACCACTTCGGTCTCGAATCGGCACGATGGATTTATCAAAATACCCATTTTCTTGCGCAAAAAAAGCGCGTTGTTGTGATTTTAACGCAAATTCATCTAAATCTGCCCGCGAAAAACCTGCAATCGTGGCTATCAAATCCGCCGAAACGCCTTGCGGCAAATAACCAATATGTGTCATCACATTCGGGTCAAAAAGCAAGGGTCCATCATCTTCATTCAACGGGACGCGACTCATGCTCTCCACACCGCCCGCCACAATGAAATCTTCTAATCCAGAACGCACTTTCATCGCCGCCAAATTGACCGCATCCAGCCCAGAGGCGCAAAAACGATTGATTTGCACGCCCCCAACCCGTTCATGCCAATCCGCAAACAACAAAGCCGATTTCGCAATATTGCCACCTTGGTCATCGGTCGGCGTGACGCAACCGAAAATTCCATCATCAATTTCCGACGTATCCAAATGGTGTTTTTCCCGCAAGGCTTTCAAAACGGTGGATAACAAGGCAATTGCGCGTACTTCATGGAGGGAACCTGTTTTTTTTCCCTTTCCTCTCGGCGTTCTCAACGCATCGAATATATAGGCTTCTGACATTTTAGATTTTTTTTGCAAATTTACAGTCGTTTTTTTTAAAACCAAACAAACAGCCATTTTCTATGCGAATTTGAAAAAAGTTGTACTTTTGTACGCGTACTGCCGTGTAAAAAACACGTCGTATGCGTGCAAAGGAATCTTTTTCTAAAAATGAACGAATCAATGATGTATTTTTCTTCTAATTTTAAATTTCTAACCGTTTTGGCGGTATCGACTGCCTTATTCGCTTGCGAAAATACGCCGCCAGACCAATGTGGTACACCCAAAGCAGGTACGCCACTTGCGGCAAACGCGTCCGCACAAGCGCAGCAAGTCCGCAAAGATTTGAATGGCAAATGGCAATGGGTTGCTCTTAAAACGGGTTACAGAACGACTGGTAAAGATACGACGCATACGGCAGGTTCGGAACGCCGTTACCTTTGCTTTGCGCAAAATGGTGGATTGCGTTTTTTGTGGAAAGACGAGGAAAAATGTATGTTTGACTATAATTTGGCAGATGCTCCAACAGGCGTAGAGGTTAAATTTACGGGTGGCGGCAATGAATGGTGCAGTTATCAACTCCATAATGGGGCGATTACGGTGCGCCACGATTCATTGATGATTAAAATGGATGATGGCGTGACGACTAAAATGTCGATTTATCGCCGTATTGACGCACAAGGCATGATGAAATAATCCGAAAAATAGTTGAAATCTATGAATTATTGGCTGCTCAAATCAGAGCCTGATGCCTTTTCACTCGCTGATTTTGTGACTGAAAAAACGACTGTTTGGAATGGTGTGCGCAATTATACGGCTCGGAATTACCTCAAAAAGATGGAAATCGGTGATTTATGCCTGTTTTATCGGAGCGTTGTGAAGCCTGCGGTGATTGCGACTTGTACGGTTGTCAAGCCGTTTTACCAAGACCCGACAACCGATAATCCTGCTTGGGTGGCTGTAACGGTCGAATTGAACGCGATTTTTGAGCAAGAAGTGCCTTTAACGCTCATCAAGCAAACGCCCGAATTGCAAAAGATGCTTTTATTGAAAATGAGTCGCTTATCAGTGCAACCTGTCACGGAAGCGGAATGGGACATCATTCACAGATTGGGAAATTAACAGCGAATGGGAATGCGGATGACGGCATGACGACAGCGCACTGCAAAGCAATAAAGTTGCCGCAAGTTTCAACTTATGGCAACTTTATTACCCCACAATTAACTCATTTCTTCTCCTGTGTCTTTTTTGTTTTTGACATCTGTGAACGCTTTTGCCGCATCTGTCAATAATTGGGTGTGTAGAATTTCCTTCGCACGAAACAATTGAGCTTTTACCGTCCCTAACGGAATACTCAACTCTTGTGCAATCTCTTCATAACTCAACTCTTCAAAATAGCGCAATTCTATCATCATGCGGTATTTGACGTTCAGTTTTTCAATTAATTTGCGAATCATCGCCGATTTTTGTTCTTGAATCATCATTTCTTCGGGGTTCGGAGCGTGAGACTGAATGTTATGCGAAAAATCATGGTCTGAATACGCATCAATCGGGTCGTCAATCGACAAAGTTTGCAACCGTTTTTTGCGAATGTGGTCAATGCAATTGTTTATCGCAATCTTGAACAACCAAGTGCTAAATGCGTAATTCGGTGCATAACTCGGCAGTTTGCGAAACGCTTTGCCAAAGGCTTCGAGCGTCAAATCGTCTGCATCGTCTCGGTTATTCACCATTTTAAACATCGCATGATACACCGAGTGCCGATAACGGCTCATTAATAAGGTGTATGCTTTTTCGTTGCCGTCAATTGCGGCGTTAACCAGCGCGAAATCGTCTTGCGCCTTCGGGGATAATTTACTGTTGCTCATTGTTACTTACAAACATAGGTTTTCTCATTTCGGATGGTCAAATCACTTAGACATACGATTCCCAAAATTTTAATGGGTTTTGCTTCGATATAAAAAATTTTTGTGCTTTTTAATTAAAAAAATGAAATAAAATTTTTAAAATCGTATATATAAATTTAATTTAATCCGAAATTATTTTTAATAAATAAGTTCAATACATAGCTTCGCCAGCGCGTTTTCATCGAAATGACCGCGAAAAGGTAGCCTCCGAAGAAGCCAGATACAGAACCGAATTTGATTACTTCCAAGTACGCGTTGCCCGCTTTGATAAAGGCAACTGCATCACAATAGGTGTGAAAAATAGATAAAACAACGGTAATAGTCCTTCCAACCACATTACATGTCCTAAAATCCGTTGTTCGCGTAACTTCCCTGCTATTTTCGCGTACAAGAACCAAACGGTTACGGTACGCATTATGAATAGGGCATTTTCAAATATCGTGCTAAAATTTAATACTAAAAGCAAAAAAAACGAAACAAAGTAAAAAAATTGTGAAATTGTTAACATTCCTAATAAAAGTTGGTGCTTGAGGCGGTAAAAACGACCCGTTCCAAAGTGCCTCGACTTCTGCTTGACCCAATCTGTGACAGTGTATTTAGGTTCGGATAAAACATGCGCATCGGGTTGAATGCAAATCGTGGTATTAGTAGCATTGCCAACTTGATTAATAAACAAATCATCATCGCCTGAAAGCACTTGCTCGTGCGATTGGAAACCATTTGCTTTTATAAATAAATTTTTGCGATACATCAAATTGCGCCCTACGCCCATGTAAGGCATGCCTGCAAGTGAACAAGATAAATATTGGATTGCCGTCCACAATGTTTCGTATCGGATAAAAAGATTTAACCAACTATCAACCGTTTGATATGGGCTATAACCCAATACAATCGCTTTGTCTTCCGTCAACGCACGGACCATCGTACCAATCCATTTCGGGCTAACGGGCATACAATCGGCATCCGTAAGCAACAAAATATCATGTTTCGCGGCTAAAATGCCTTCGGATAACGCCCCTTTTTTACCTGCTGTTTTTTTGACGGTAAGGTTTAAAATACGCAATTTTTGCGGATATTGCGCTTGTAGTTTTGCTAAAACAAGGGCTGAATCATCCGTCGAATTATCATTGACTACTAAAAGTTCAAATGACTTATAGTCTTGATTTAGAATGGAATACAAATTATTTTTTAAATGATTCGATTCATTTCGCGCACAGACAATGACCGACACCGCAGGAGCTGTTTCACCGTTTGAAACCATTTGGGATTCGGTGTGAAAAGCCAATTTGCGAAACAGCAAAAGCCAATAACCCAATTGTACGAGTGTCGAAACACTGAAAATTATTTTTAAAAAAATGACCCACATTTTTGAAAAATGATACCTTTGTGTTTAGAGTGTTTTTTAAATTGAAATTTATAAAAATAAATTTTAATTTAAAAAACACCTAATATTTTGTAAAACAATCCTTTATAACTGATGCAATCTCAATTTTATACTTATTTTGTGATGGGTTTTCATCACATCGTTTCGCGCAGTGCTTATGACCACATTGCCTTTTTAATTGTGCTTTGTGCCATCCACCGCATCGAATCTTGGCGCAAGATACTGATTTTAATCACAGCGTTTACAATTGGTCACTGTATTACGCTTTTTTTAGGGGCGATGCACTGGATTGCACCGCCACAAGTACTGATTGAACGGATTATGATACCTGCAACTATCATTTCAACGGCTATTTTCAATATCACACGCCCCGAAGAACGCAGCAATAATGGAAATTTTATGCCGCGCCGTTATGAACCGTTGTTTAGTGCGGAGTTGCAATTACAATATGGATTTGCCTTATTATTTGGTTTGATACATGGGATGGCTTTTTCACAAACTTTGATGCAAATTATGACGGGAAACCTACTCATTCCACTTTTCGCATTCAATGTGGGCATTGAGTTGGGACAATTCGTGATTATTGCGTGCATTATGGGCGTTTCTTATTGGGTTTTCAATATCATGCAATGGCGACAACGCGCTTGGACTTTGTTTGTTTCGGGTGCTGCTTTTGGGGTTGGGATGGTGATGTGGCTGGGGAAATAAAACAGTTGAAACCTTTGAAAAAAGGAGGTATAGTGAGTGGAGCGTTTGAAACCCCCTACTCGCTATACTTGTTTTGTTGTATTTTTTTTTAAAATCCGTAAAGCTGTAAAATGCTTAGAATAAGGTCACTTATCGTCCTTTCGAGGTTATACGAATGGGCTGTGCGCTCTTATCTTAAATATTTATTTAAAATATTCAAAATAATTTGGTGCTTTAAAAGGATTTGTATAAGTTTGCATTCAAAAAAGAAACGCGCTGCATCCTAATCTGTGCTTTTCCTTTTAATTTCAACTTTTTTTAAAAATTCACAATTCAATGAAAATTACGAAAAATCAAACAGACATTACGTCCATTATCGCGTCATCTTCGCTCGGTACGCTGATTGAGTGGTATGATTTTTACCTTTTCGGCACTTTGGCGGCTATCATGGCAGATAAATTTTTCCCGCCCGGCAATCCAACGGCGGCGTTACTTTCCACCTTAGCCACTTTTGCAGCAGGTTTTATTGTTAGACCGTTTGGTGCGTTATTCTTTGGGCGATTGGGTGATTTAATCGGTCGAAAATATACTTTTTTAGTGACTTTGGTGCTGATGGGCAGTTCTACTTTCGTCATTGGCGCAATTCCTACTTATGAATCGATTGGCTGGTTGTCGTCTTTCATGGTTTTAATTTTGCGTTTATTGCAAGGTTTGGCTGTTGGGGGCGAATATGGCGGTGCAGTCATCTATGTAGCCGAACATAGTCACCTGCGAGAACGCGGTTTTAGAACCTCTTGGATACAAACCACTCCAACATTAGGCTTTTTTGTGGCTTTAATGGTGATTTTAGTCACCCGTCAATCGGTGGGCGAAGCTGCTTTTAACGATTGGGGATGGCGAATGCCTTTTTTATTATCCATCCTATTAGTAGCGATTTCCTTCGTGGTGCGGGTGAAAATGGAAGAATCGCCCTTATTCCAACAGTTGCAATTCAAGGACGAGACTTCTCAAAACCCTTTGCAGGACGCATTAGGGAATCCAGTTAATTTTCGATTGATTATGATGGCATTATTTGCTGTGGTCATGGGAAGTGGCGTGATTTGGTACACGAGTCAATTTTATGCACGCCTTTTTTTGATAAATGGTTGTAAAGTAGATCCGATTCAAGTGGATACTTGGTTATGTATTGCTTTATTATTGGGATTGCCGGGATTTATTTTTTTTGGATGGTTGAGTGATAAAATAGGTCGAAAACCTATCTTGTTGACAGGTATGGGTTTGGCAATACTGTTTACAAAACCTATTTTTCAACAACTGTATGCTATTGCCAAACCAAGTGAAGATAGAGAGGTGAAAGCAATGACTCAATATACAATTAATGCTTTAACTGTTTTTGATGAAATCACCCCTAAAAATGATCGTTTACAAACAACAGTCGAAACGCATTTGTACTTAGGTGGTACACTCAACATTACAACTAAAAAAGAAACTTTTTTTGCAGATACTGCTACCAAACCGAAGGATTATAAAATTGATATTCAAAAGAAAGTGGAGATTGGGGTTTATTATAAAGTTTATATTATTTTTTATCTTACTTTATTGGTTCTATTAGTAACAATGGTTTACGCACCGATTGCCGCATTTTTGGTGGATTTGTTTCCAACAAAAATCAGATATACTTCTTTGTCATTGCCCTATCATATTGGTAATGGTATCTTTGGCGGTTTAGTGCCTTTATTTGCTACCATTATGTTTGAACAATCCAAATCGGATACACAACCTTTTGGTGATCCATTAGCGGGTTTAAATTACCCAATGACGATTGCATTGGTTTGTTTGGTCATTGGAACGTTTTTCATGCCGCGCAATTCCAAAGAACGCGAAAAAATCGGTGGGAATCGGGAGTATCAATTTTAATTCTTAAATCAAAATTTTAAACCAAAATTTTAAAAGATGTTAAGTTTATATAATCATATCGTAGTTCAACTATTGGTCGTTGTGTGTATTGGGTTGAGTTTCAAGTCTTTACCTGCTTCGATTGCCAATGTGATGCGCAAAATCGTTGGTTTTGGTTGTATTTTATTGGCGATGGTGGCGACTTTCTATTTTATCAAAATTGGTTTCCATGAAATGAGTGCTGCCAATGTCGTACCTGCCAAATTGACCACAAACCGCATTCAATGGACGATTTTGATTGTGATTTTCATTCCAATCATGTACAGTTTGGGCATTTACGGCTATCGGGCGTTCAGAGGCGTGTTTGATAATATGGAAAAATATTAAGCTATGAAAGTACTGAAATCGCTTTTCGACATGAAAGCCGAAACGTACATCGCTTCCATGTTAGAGGAAAACCCACAGTTGGAACTCGAACAGATGATTGTAAGTTTACAGGGAGCTGCTCGGCGGCGCAGTAGTTATGAAGTGGGGCAGGTCAAAGCCAAAAAATATGATAACCGCGAAACGGTTTGTCAGATTGCGGTGCAGCGAAAAGGGTTGTATGACCATTTGCCGCAAGGCTTATTTTTGACGTTGGAAACCGCGCCCCATGAAAATTCGGTCGAAGTGGCGCGGCGCACCGAGCAACAAATCGCCGCAGCAAGGCAATTTTTATTGCCTTTTGAACAAGCGATGTATTTGCCGCGCATTGAAACGGAGATTTTGGAAAAAGATTTAACCATCGATTTCCCCTTTTTTTTAGAAACGTTTTGGGATTTAGAACCGCATCAAGCGTATTTGACGCAGCAGCAAAGGCATCAATTGTACTATTTTCTGCCCGAAGCACATCGAATCGTAGGTGATTGGACGACAACCGCCTTGTTTTTTGAACAAATCTTGGGGCATACGGTGCGGATTCGACCGATTGCGCCGTTGGTTCAAAAAGTGCCGATGTCGGAAAACAGTTTTGATAAATGTTGTTTGGGGGAAGATACGTATTTTGGCGGCAGTTTTCTGGACGATATACCCGCGCTTGAAGTCAGCATTTTGGACGTAACCCAAACGGAATTGCCCGATTTTCTGCCTGATGGCACACAGCGCAAAGTATTAGAAAATATTTTATATACATCAGTATTGCGGTTTTGTTTGGCTTTATGTTCGTCTGGCAAGTGACCCAAAATCGGCAAAAAAACTTGGATTGGATGACCGCTCTTCAAAGTATTGCGATTTGGTCGCTTTCCTTTTTAGCGGGCTGTATGTTGATAGATAGTTTTAAAGCACCCACAGACAAAACTGAACATTTAGGTTGGCTGCTTCGATTGGTATTCTTGACTTTTGGCATCATTGCCACTTGGGGCGTTTTCAAATTGGAATGGGCGATTCGAGACCGTTTTGACTCCGAAAAAGATGGTTTCGATACCGAATTGATGTATATCGGTTTTGTATCCTGCATTTCGGTTTTGTTATTCAGCATCGCGCCGACTTGGGTAAGAAACATTCCGAATACCAAAATGTTACAATTATTGGGCGATGAACATTTGTGGGACGCGGGTTTCTGTGTGATGTTACCGTTTTTAATGGTGAAAGTGGGCGATTGGGCAACTCAAATCCCGTATCGGGATGTTGAAAACCGTTGGTCGTATCCGATAGAAGCGTTGAATTACGAATTTTGGGAATGGTACGATTTGATGCAAATCAATTTTGAAATCAGCCAAAGTTTGCGAACGGAGTACGCTTTATTTCAAAAACCATTGAAATATTTGATGAATCCTTGGATTTTAGCCCCCAAAGCGCAACAAGTGGGCGATATTTTCAGGGTTTTGGTGCAGGAACGCCGCAAACGCCGCGATATAGCCATGATTCAAGATGTGGGTACTGAATATCGCGGACAAGCACCGTTTTGGATGCTTTTTCGGGTGAAGCGGATTTGGTATCGTCCGAGTACTTGGTTTCGGAAAATTCGTTTTGTGAACCCCAATTTATCCGTGATTGAAAACGAATTGCAACAAGGCGACATCATTCGCATTGAACGGATGCCGCATTTTGCTAAAACCGTTCCTTATTTCAAGCCTTCTAAATCAAGTGTCTCCATCAATGGTTCGATGGATGATACTCAATTCTTGAATACCAAGGCACAAGGCAATCTGTTGAATGGAACGCCTGTACAAAATTTTGATAGTCCATATCGAGATGCAGCCCCAAATCCGATGGACGCACCGCCTATTGAGTATCAAAAATATGGTTATGATGCCGATAATCATTCCGAATTGTATCCCCAATTGCCTGTAAAGCCCAAAGCCGATGATAAAACAACCATTTTGCCCAAACAGGATTTAAATGATGCGCCAACCGAAATGATTCGACCTACCAAACCAAAGGACGATGATAAAACGACCCTATTGCCCCCAAAGCGTCCGAATACAAGTGCCTATGACGATGATAAAACAGCGATGTTGCCTAAAAATCGCCCGAATATTACCATGGGCGATGATGACAAAACAATTATTTTTAAAAAATAACCCAAGTGTTTGAATTAGGATTTTTGGGATTGGAAGGATTAGAAGGATTTTTTTAATAACTCATGTTGCGCAGTCGTTTTTAAAGCCAAAATATTGTTTGGTAAAAGGCGCATGTTTCGGAAACCTTAAAGGTTTCCGAAACATATTCTCTCTAAAAACAGAATTATATAACATGAGTTATTAAAAAATCCTTCCAATCCTAAAAATCCTAATTCAAACTTTACACCATAAAAGAGAACATGTATTTTCCAAAATTGCAATATTTTCCACTCAATTGGGTAGAAGGGATGTTCTTAAACGCAGGACATTTCCAACATGCCGATAATTACATGGACGAAGCCTTGCGGGATGCGCGATTGACGGCGATGTGTCTTGGCACGTATGGTTTGTTGCCCAATTCGGAGTTTAGAATCAAATTGGGTGCGGGTGCAATGCCGGGTATGGTTCGGCTGGTGTTGGAATCGTGTCGGGCAATCATGCCTGCGGGACATCGCGTTGAAATTTTAGCGGACAATGTAGTACGGCTTTCGATTCCGATGGAATATCCGACAACAGAATTTGTACCTTTGCCGAGTTTGCGGTATGCGATTTATTTGTGTGCCGATTTGAATGAAAAAACGGCGGTCGGTTTGCCTGTGGAGCGACCTGTGCGGAATCCGTACTTGATGACCAAATTATATTTGGAAGTTGTTCAAATGGGGCAACCCGTCAGTGGTTTCGCGCCCAATCGCTTGAAAATTGGCGAATGGGAAAACGGCAAAATCTCAGCAGAATACATTCCACCAACCTTGATTTTATCGGGCAATCCTAAATTATTGGAAAAGCACTTGATGTTTCAAACGAAATTGGATGGAATCGTGGTTTCCTCCATGCAAATCATGGATGCTTTTCGGACGCAAGATTCGGCAAAAGTGAATTTTTGCCAACCATTGATACAATTTATACGCTCGTCTTGGGGGCAATATCGTTGGCAATTGCCGATGCAACCACCATCTGCTTGGGTCGTTTATTTTGGGGATTTTGCAGGATTAGTGAAATCATTGGTCGAAGTTGGGGAGCGTGATTTTGTTAAAAATACGTTGAAAGATGGAAATCTCCATGATTTATTGCGGAATGTGCATTATTTGTTGGGTTTGCGGTCGATTGCGCCCGAAGAAATGGCGAGTGTCATTGTGTTGATGGAGCGTTTTTTAGAATCCTTGTCATTGACTTTGCAAACGCTTAAAACGAAACCTTCCTTTCGTCCCGATCATGGAGATATAGCGAATCCACGAGCCAATCAAGGAAATATCAAATTAGGTGGATAAGTATTTGAAATTAAATAATGGATAACAACGTTTGGAGGGTTTCAAACCCTCCAAACGTTATACTACCGTTTCGTTTTTAAATCAATATTGAGTTCCTTAATTCATTGTTTAACAATTATTTACATATTTTAAAATTCAAACTTTTTTATAAAGATGCCAAGTATCGAATGTGCAAATGTAAGTTGTCGGCAGACCATTCGGGTTGAAGGAGAATGGTCTCCATCGTATGCGATTTGTAACGTATGCAACACGCCGCATTACGTGCCTTATAGAATCATGGAAGCAACACCGCCTGTTGATAGTTATAAACCGCCCATCCTAACGCCGCCGATTCCAGAGGGTAGTAAATATGGTAGAAAAGAGGATTTTGTGCCAACAATGGACTATTACCTCCAAATATTCCGCGAAAACATGCCTGTACAAACGACGGCTTTACGCGAAGGCAAAAATATTGTTGGTCGAAAAAATTGTGATATTAACATTCTTGATAGTACGGTAAGCAAACGGCATTGCGTGATTGAAATCCGCAAAGACAGTCGTGGCAATTGGCAATGTTTGTTATACGACATCGGGTATTTGGAAGGCACGGAGAGTACGAATGGGGTGTTTGTGGATAGCCGGAGTCAACGATTGAATAATCGGGAACAACATATTTTCCAAGTTGGCGACCGTTCTCAAATTGGTAAAACCCTCATTCAACTCAATTCAAAAAGTGAATAATTTATGAATATTTCGATATATCCGCCGCAATCCCTGAACGAACAGGGCAAACGGTCTAATAATGAAGATTCGATTTTTCCCAATCCGCTTGCTAAATCCAATAGTAATGTGTTTTTAGTTTGTGACGGGGTGGGCGGGGAGCCTTGTGGCGAGCATGCGAGTCGAATTGTGGCAACCTCTTTTTCGGATTATTTTAAAAATAAGCAAGTTTCGGATGTGGAAGATGTACTTACAGCCATCTCCTTAACGGAAAAGGCGATGCAGCAATTTGGCGAACAGCACAAGGAAGCGCGCAAAATGGCAAGTACCATGACGTTTTTGCACCTGCATCAAAAAGGGGCAACGATTGCGCATATTGGGGACAGTCGGGTGTATCATTTTCGGAATGGCAAGATTTTGTTTAAAACCGCAGACCATTCTTGGGTGAATGAGATGGTGAAAGCAGGTGTTTTGGATTTGGAAACAGCCTTGACGCATGCGTATCGCAATGTCGTAACGCGGGTTGTGCAGTGCAATCATCAAGGCGCACAGCCCGAAACGGAATTAATCAGTGATATTCAGGCAGAGGATTTATTTTTTTTATGTTCGGATGGGATTTTGGAAAGTTTGACGGATATGCAATTAGAGTTCATCATGGGCGATAAAATGGACGATAAGGAAAAGATAGAAACCATTCAAGAGGCTTGTAAAGAGCGTTCCAAAGATAATTTTTCATGCTATTTGATACGGATTCGCTCCACGAATGCCCCTGTGGAACCAAGTTCGCTTGCGGACATGACAGACCCTTTGCCCCCGAAAATCGGCGATGATTTCCAAACCGACCCAGAAGGAGCAGGTTTGATGGCAAAAGCAGTGTGGGTTTTATTGGGCATTTCATTGATAGCGATGTTATTGATGGTTTTAAACCAAAAATAATAGTAAGTAGTTCAATTGAAATAACCTATCCAAAGGTCGGCGAGGTTGCAATTGAAATAACCTATCCAAAGGTCGGCGAGGTTTTTCATTGATAGCGATGTTATTGATGGTTTTAAACCAAAAATAATAGTAAGTAGTTCAATTGAAATAACCTATCCAAAGGTCGGCGAGGTTGCAATTGAAATAACCTATCCAAAGGTCGGCGAGGTTACAACCTCGCCGACCTTGATTCGATGCGAATGCGTTGATTTTCAACTATTTATGTTTTGATAGCTTATTTCAAATCAACTACCCTAACTAAGGAAAAAGTCTTTCCAGAGGGAGCAAAAAATTTCAAAAATGATTTTTTTTTGCAAAAAAAAATCATTTTTGAAATTTTTTGCTCCCTCTACCCCACTTTGGCGGCGCGACCTTTTCCTAATTGTTTTGGGTTTTATACTATAACCTCATTTTTTAAAAATTCAAAAAAGGATTAAATTATGAATCAAAAAGAGTTTGAACAACGATACCGCTTTGAAAAAAACATTGGTTCTGGCGGGTTCAGCGAAGTTTATCAAGCTAAAGAGCGCAAAACAGGGCGTTATGTAGCCATTAAAAAATCGCAAGTCAAGGAGGAATGGAAAGGTTTTGAACTCATGCGCGAGTATGAATTAGCCAATCGCATGCCGCATCATGACAATATTGCGCGGTACAATGCTTGTTATCGATACGATACGGGCATGGGCGGCATTTTTGATTTTGCGGTGTTGAATTATTACGAATATGGCAATTTGGAACAATTCCTCAAACGCAATACGCTCAACACTGAACAAATGGAACAAATGGTGCGCGGCATTTTGGAAGGATTGATTTTTTTGCATAAACGCGACATTATTCACCGTGATTTCAAGGCGCAAAATATCCTCATTGACCGCGAACATGGGGTTTGGGTTCCAAAAATCACCGATTTTGGATTGAGTAAAGCGTTTTTGAATGACGATTCGGTTCATAATTCGGCAATTGCCATTTCATATGCTTATGCCGCGCCAGAACAACTAAAAGGCGAAAAGATTAGTAAAAAAGTAGATATATGGGCAATGGGCGTTTTAATCTATCGAATTGTTGCCAATGAATTGCCCTTCCAAGTGGCAGCAGAAACCGATAATCGTTCTGCGGCAAACGCTGAATTGACACGACAAATTTTGTCAGGAACGTTGCCTGAAAAATTAAATTTGTTGCCACAACCCTATCGTTCCATGATACGGCGGTGTTTGGTACATGATGTGTTGCTACGGTTGGGCGATATAGAGAAATTATTGGCGATGTTGGATGGACTGCGTGTCGGTTCGAGCAATAGCGATTCCGCGCCCAAACCTGCTGCCGAAACGGAGGTTAAAACGACTAAAATAACGGATTCTAATCCAGATGATGCCACTGTTTTGATTGATACGAATGAGCCAACACTTCGTTTAGACGCTCAAAAAGTTAAAAATGAAAGTAAAACGGATTTAGGAACGACCGACCCGCTTGATGAAATGCAGCTTCGGAGAAATTTCAAAGCTGCACAGATTAACTCAAGACAAGATTCTGCTTACATTCGCACTTTGACAAAATTCGGTTTGTATATCGGCAATAAGCCTGCGCAACGCACGCTTTGGTATTGGACGTATATACCGATTGGTGTATTTGTAACGAGTTGGGCAGCTTTTTTTATCAATGGGAATAGCATTTTTATGCCCGAAGCACCGAAAGAGGGGGTTCAAATGCCTATAAATGCTCCTACTTTTGCCCCGCCCGCAGCGGCGAAGCCTGATGTGGATGTAAACGCCGTTACCAATACGCTGATTGCAAAATATATAGAAGAAAAACGCATTCGAGATAGTATTCAAGCGGCAAATGCAAAAGTGGTATCCGCTTTACAAGAGGCAAATAAAAAATTGAAACAAGAAGTAAAAGCGAAGGAACAGCAAGTTAAATCACAAGATGCCGTCCTTACACCAGTGGTTTCAATGCCTGTGAAAGGAGATACCATCCGTTAACGGCAACACATAGTTCACATAGGAAGACATAGGACACATAGAGGCAATATTGCTTCTATGTGTCCTATGTCCTCCTATGTCCTCCTATGTGAACTATGTGTTACTGATTCAGCAATTTATACCGCACCGCTTTACTCCGCAAGCTCTGCATAATCCGATTATGTCGTTTGGTTAAAGTATTGGGCAACATATCACATTTTTGCGCTAAGGTTACGATAGATTCATTGCCTAATCGATTTTGAATGAAAATGGAACGCGAATCATCCTCAATATCTGCCAACAAATCGGTTAAAATACGATTTTGTTCGGCGTGATTATCCCAAAACGAACCTTCTAATTCAACAGGTTCTTCATATCCATAATCATTTGTAATCCAATCATTTGTCAATTCAATACGCTTTGTTTTCCGAAAATGATAGGCAAATAGATTGCGGCAAACGTTGATAACCCAAGCGTTCAAATAACGGTATTCTAATTGGGGCAATTGTTGCCAAAATTTTTCAATCGTCTCGGCTAATAAGTCTTGTGCATCGGCTGCATTCGGTGTCAATTGTCGAATGACTGGATTTAGAACATACTGAATTTCACCTACAACGCGGTGTGTAAGGATTCGATAAGTAGTATTTGGGGCGTTATCTTGCAGACATTCAAATTCGCTTTGCGATAAACCCAGATTTTGCTTTTTAGAAAATTCCATGCTTTTGAATAAGATTTTGAAAATTAAATTACGTAGTACAAAAGTAGGTGGGTTTAAAATACCAATTGAGTTAGTAATAATTTTCAATCATTACTAATAAAAGCAATGCGATAGCGCGACGGTTGTACGTTATTAATAACAAATTATAAATTATTTATTTTATTATAAACGATTGATTATCAATGCCTAATCTTAAAATTGGAATCAAGGAACATGATTTGCTGAGAAAAATCATCTTGGAAAAATATCGCCAAAAAGACCCCAATTGGTCTTCAGGCGGCAATCTCAATAATTATGATATGGTTGCGAAACACATTCGGTTGACTGCCAAAAAGCGGAATGATTCGTTATCGGTAAGCGCGTATCAAATACAAAAATTATTTACGTATCATGGCGAAAGTACGTATCGAGAGGATTTTATAGAAGCGTGTTATTTATATTGTGAGGCTCAACGAGATGCCAATGCGTTGCAAGATGCTGAACCCGAAGCGGCAGTTGCGCCTCAAACGTTGTTGCAAGAAGTGGATTATTTCAAGGCAACCATGCAAAAAATGCAGGCAAAATCGGAAGAGTTGCAACAAGAAATTGACCATCACATCGAACAAAATATTCAATATGAAACCAATTTAGACCTGCAAAAAACAGAAATAGCGGCTCAAAAAGAAACGATAGCAACTCTTTTGTCCAAAATGGAAGCTCGAAATAAGCAATCCAGCGCGTTGAATACGCAGTTGCAAAAACTTCAACACCAATTAAGGCTTTCGGAATCTAAATTAGTGGAGCAAAATAAGGCTTTGCAACATTACACGCAGTTGTTACAGGAGCATCAAAACGCTGCGCAACTCACGGAGGACGCGCTTCAACAAAGGATTCAAGATTTACAAGCAGAAAATGAACAGTTAATCCAAGTGCAAAAAACACAGAACAAACAAAAAAAATGGACTTTTAATATCGTAAGTATCGTGTTAGTCGGTTTTTTGATTTTAACAATGTTATTAATTTTAATACTTAAATGATTTTAAACCAATATTTTAGGTGTTATTAATAACTTTTAAAACACATAGGACACATAGAAGGACATAGGACACATAGGCACAATTTTTAAATCATTTGTAAATCAGTTAGCATAACATACGCGACGTTTATGTGCGCTCACGTCGGCAAGGTTTCAAACCTTGCCGACGTTGATACGAATCCCATTTTGCTCTTTTCACCTCAAAATACTTATGGGTAATATTACAAATATTATAGAAAAAGTATATGTTCCTATGTGTCCTATGTGTTCTATGAAACCTATGTGTTCTATGTGCTCTATGAAACCTATGTGTCCTATGTGTTCCAAACCTGCGCTCCAATTTGAGTTGCCAAACCCGCTAACTCAGATGCAGACATTGCCACATGATGCCCCGTTCCAAAGCTCATATCTGAAATTTTATTAATTGGAATCAAGTGAATATGCGCATGCGGCACTTCCAGCCCAACCACCGAAAGACCCACCTTTTTGCAAGGCACAACCGCCTTAATCGCTTTAGCAACCTGCTTTGCAAATAAGAAAAGGGCTTGATAATCAGCATCTTCCACGTCAAAAATAGAATCCACTTCTTTTTTGGGAATGACCAAGGTATGCCCTTTTGCAAGGGGGCGAATGTCTAAAAATGCCAAAAAATGATCATTTTCAGCCACTTTATGACAAGGAATCTCCCCGCGAACAATTTTTGAAAAAAGACTCGACATATTAAGGTTCAATTGTAATTTTCAATACTTTAAATTCGATATTACCATTCGGGGTACGGACGAGTGCTATTTCGCCCTCTACTTTGCCCAATAAACCTTGTCCAACAGGCGAACCCGCCGAAATTTTATTCTGTTTCAAATCCGATTCCAACTCAGGAACCAATTTATAAACAAAAATTTTATTGGTTTTAACATTTTTAATCGTCACGGTTGTCAAAATGCCCACTTTGGAAGTATCCAACATGGTTTCATCAATAATACGCGCACCGCCTAATTTTTGCTCCATACCATTGATTTTCGCTTCCAACAAACCTTGATGTTCTTTTGCCGCATCATATTCTGCATTTTCCGACAAATCGCCTTTTTCACGCGCTTCTGCAATGGCTTTTGCTGCTTCTTTTCTGCCCGTTGTGCGCATTTCCTCCAAGTCGGCTTTTAATTTATCGTATCCCGCTTGAGTCAAATATGTGAATTGTGCCATGTATTACTTTTTAAATTTTAAAAAATCTGGTGATAGGATGTTGTATTTCAAGCATTTGTTGTTAAAAATTTTCTTTTTTAAAACAAAAAATCCCACTTAACAAGCGAGATTCATCAAGCAACGGCTTGAAAGACATGAAAAGGCGAGAACGTTTCTGATGCGTTTGAAATATCAGAAACGTTCTCGCCTTATTCGCCGCAAAGGTAGGACGTTTTCTCGAACAAAACAAATTTTTCCTTTTAAATTTTTTAAAACCGTACTTTTGCGGCTTTCCTGTTATTCAAACCTACTTGATTCATATGACCTCTTTTGGAAAATTATATTTGATTCCTGTGCCGCTTGGTGAAAATGCGATGCACACTTTACCCGCGTATTTGCACCCAATTGTCCGCGATTTGGATACTTTTGTGGTGGAAAAAGCCAAAACAGCCCGCCATTTCCTGAAAAATATTCAAGAAATGCCGCCTATTCAAACCTTGACGATTGCCGAATTGAATGACCAAACGCCGCGTGCAGAAGTTGTTGAGTTGTTAAAACCGCTTTTGGCAGGTAAAAATGTGGGCTTGATGTCGGAAGCGGGTTGTCCTGCGGTGGCAGACCCGGGCGCGTGGTTGGTGGAAGCGGCGCATCAAAAAGGGATTGAAGTGGTGCCTTTGGTCGGGCCGTCTTCGATTTTATTAGCCATCATGGGTTCTGGAATGAATGGGCAAAGTTTCACCTTTCACGGCTACATCGCGAATAAACAACCTGATTTGGAACGCGATTTAAAACGATTGGAGCAAAATGCCCGCAAACTCAACCAATCGCAAATTTTCATTGAAACCCCTTATCGCAATAAAGCGTTGATTGACAATGCTTTGCGTTTTTTACAAGCGGATATTCGACTTTGTATTGCGGCTGATTTGACTTTGCCGACACAATATATTGTTACCAAAACCATTTCGGCTTGGCGGACGAATCCACCACCCGATTTGCACAAACGGGCAACCGTTTTTATCATCGGAAAGTAAGATTTGAATCAAGAATGAATGGCTAT
>JAAFJT010000076.1 GCA_013298955.1 Chitinophagales bacterium | reverse complement strand
CAATGGGAACACGGATAACGCGGATTGGGCGAATTTTCACGGATTTTTTCCTGAATTGGCACTGAATTTCAAAAAAAATCCGTGCGAATCCGCCCAATCCGCGTCATCCGCGTTCCAATAGTATCCAAAACCACCCGACGCAAAGTATAGTTGATAATCAATTTTTTAACGAATTATTTATTATTGCGCTTTTCAAATAAATCTATCATTTTCTGCTCTACTGCCTTTTCATCACCTGTGATAATCGCAATAATTTTCCCTTGTTGGTCTAAAAAAACCTTTGTTGGCAAGGCTTGAACGCCCAATAAAGTCGTCAATTTTTTAGCCCTATCTTTTTCATCATCAATCACATGCGCCCAAGTTAAGCTATCTTCTCGAATCGCTTTTTTCCATGCACCGCGTGTATCTTCACTCGCAATCGCCAAAATATCAAATGCAACGCCTGCATCTTTGTACTTTTTGTACAATTCCAACATGCGCGGATGCGATTTTCGACACGGATTGCACCAACTCGCCCAAAAATCCAAAATCACATATCGCCCGCGATAATCGCTCAAACGGACAATTTGCCCCGCCGTATCATTGCGCGCAAAATCTTGAACTAAGGTGCCGGGACGCGTCCGTTTTTTCATTTCAATCACTTTGGACAAATCTCGACCATAAGTCGTACCCGTTTGCATCTTTTCATCCAACTCATTGTAATACCGAATCAAGGTATCGACAGGCAAAATCGAACTCACACTATGCAATTCATAGACGCTAATCAACGATTTAGGATTTTCATGGATGAAAAACAACAATTTTTGTTTTAAAACATTGCGCAAAGAATCCAAGGGTTTTTCCAAACTCGAAACATCGCCTTTCACCGCCCGCGCTTCCCGAAAACGCGTCATCAAAGGGTCAAGTTGCACCTCCACAGGCGCAACGACATCCCGCAATTTGTCCCAATCGACCACATGCGCATTGCCTTTTGCCCGCGCTTTGACAATTTCGTTGTCTTTTACAACGCCCTCCACTTCGACGGCATCGCCCGAAGTCAAAAAAAGCTCATAACCTTTGGGCGGCAAAGCCGTTTTTGCAGGTTTCGCCCAACCTTCTTTGCGAACCGAAAGCCTGAAAAAAGTGGGCAGTGGCGTATTTAATTTGCCTTTAATCTCAAAAGTATCATCTTTTGCTTGTGTGGAATCCGTAAAAGCTCCTTGCGGCAACGTTTTATCCATGTAAAACCATATTACCTTGCCATTTCCGAGTCCGTCCAATTTACCGCGAATCGTAAAAGGAGCTTCTTTGCTCGCTTCTTGCGCCAACAGATTGTTAGCAAAAGAGAGGCTCAAAAGAGCGATAAGACCATTTGTTTTCATCATCATGTAACGTTTATTTTAAATGAATACAAAAATACAATTTTACGGGAAAACAGTACTTTTTTTTCGGTAAAAAAAGAGGCAAACCGTTTCAAAAACGACTTGCCTTGTGCTTCTGGTACAATTGAAGGTTGTATTACCAACGTTTTTAAGAAAAATTTAACACAAATATTGGATTTTAAGCCTTATGTTTGAATGATGCCTACTCGAAAATCTTCCATCGGCGCATGATTTGCCGCTTCGATGCCCATTGAAATCACTTTTCGGGTTTCTATCGGGTCAATAATTGCATCCACCCACAAACGCGCTGCGGCATATTGAGGAGTGGTTTGTTGGTCATATTGCTCTTTAATCGTATTATATAATTTTAATTCTTCTTCTGGATTCGGCGCAATGCCTTTTGCCTTCATACTCGCCATTTGGATTTGTAACAATACTTTTGCAGCTTGCGCACCGCCCATAACAGCGATTTTGGCATTGGGCCAAGCAACAATTAAACGCGGGTCATAGGCTTTTCCACACATCGCATAATTGCCCGCCCCATAAGAATTGCCTACGATAATCGTAATTTTAGGAACCGTCGCATTCGCCACAGCGTTCACCATTTTCGCCCCATCCTTGATAATTCCACCATGTTCGGAACGAGAACCCACCATAAAACCCGTTACATCCTGCAAAAAGACCAATGGAATGCGTTTTTGATTACAATTCATCACAAAACGCGCCGCTTTATCCGCCGAATCGCTGTAAATCACCCCGCCAAATTGCATTTCGCCTTTTGCCGTCTTCGTTACCAACCGTTGATTTGCCACAATCCCAACTGCCCAACCATTGATACGCGCATAAGCACACAATATCGTTTTGCCATAATTTTCTTTGTAAAAGGTCAATTCAGAATCATCCACCAATCGTTCTAAAATCGACACCATATTATATGGTTTCGCATTATTTTCTGGGAATATTTGATACAATTCTTTAATATCAAATTTCGGAGCGACAGGTGCAATTCTGTCAAAACCTGTTTTTGGAAACGCCCCAAATTTGGAAACTAATTTTTTAATCGTGTCCAAACACGTTTTATCATCGGGCATTTGATAATCAGTTACACCTGAAATTTGGGATTGCGTCCGCGCCCCACCCAAGGTTTCTTTATCCGTATCTTCCCCAATCGCCGCTTTGACCAAATAAGGACCCGCTAAAAAAATCGAACCAGTGCCTTCCACAATCAAGGCTTCATCGCTCATAATCGGTAAATACGCGCCGCCCGCCACACAACTGCCCATAATTGCCGCAATCTGAGGAATCCCCAAAGCGGACATTTTCGCATTATTGCGAAAAATACGACCAAAATGTTCTTTATCGGGGAAAATTTCATCTTGCATGGGCAAATAAACCCCCGCAGAATCCACCAAATAGATAATCGGCAACCGATTTTCCATTGAAATCTCTTGCGCCCGTAAGTTTTTTTTGCCTGTTATGGGAAACCATGCACCCGCTTTCACGGTCGCATCATTCGCCACAACAATACATTGACGATTTTGAACATACCCAATCACCACCACTACCCCACCCGCAGGGCAACCACCATGTTCTTTATACATTTCAAAACCTGCAAAAGCACCCATTTCAAAGCGTTCCGCATGAGGGTCAAGGAGGTAATCAATGCGTTCTCGCGCCGTTAATTTACCTTGTGCATGCTCTTTTTCCAATTTTTTAGTGCCGCCACCCTTGAAAATCGTTTCCAAACGGCGGTGATTATATTGGCAGGAAAAATACCAACAACGCGTTCAAATTGAGCTAAATCTGAACTTGGTCCGACATTGAAATCTTGAATGATATACACGACACTTGCAATACCAAAAAACATTAACGCCGCCCCTGGCCACTCGGAACGACGTGCAATAAAATATAATGCTGCCGCAAAAATCAATAATATTACGGTCGATTGCATGTTTTGAAACCAAAAAACGCCTGCAAAAACCATGACACCTGCTAAAAATTGAAGCGTCATTCGATGATATTCGTCAATACGCGCCCCAATGTAAAACAATAAGTTGCCAAAAATAGCACTTCCGATATAACCGCCCATCAGTGTAATCGCAGGGCTGCCGCCAATCGTATGCGTCACGCCACTGCCATCAGGATTGACCGTCAAACTTTTAACGCTTCCGCCTGAGATGACCGCGCCAAACGCATGTCCAAATTCGTGCAAAAACGTCACCAATAACGTGATAGGATAAAGCAAAGTATTCCCAATTTGCCCACCCATGTAGCGTATCATAAAATACACCAAAAAGACGGCAATGATTTTTACAAACGAATTATTTCTCATTAGATTTTTTTGTTTTTTATAAATGATTTTAAATCAATTTAATCGGATGCGCGGGTCGAGCAAAGCATACAGCACATCCACAAAAACATTCATCACCACAAAAACCAATGCTGTAAATAAAACAGAACCCAACACCACAGGTATATCAAAATTAAGTAATGCCGTCACCGTAACTTGTCCTAAACCATTGTAACTAAACACGCTTTCCACAAAAAACGCGCCCGCCAATAATCCTGCAAACCAACCCGAAATAGCGGTCGCAACAGGATTTAAAGCATTGCGCAAAGCGTGTTTAAATATAACTATTTTTTTGCGTAACCCTTTGGCGGTTGCCGTTCTGACGTAATCTTGGGTTAAAACATCCATCATCGTACCGCGTGTGAGTTGTGTTATCAAGGCAACAGGGCGAATCCCTAATGCTATCGCAGGTAAAATCAAGTTTTTCCAAACCGTTCGGTTATCGCCAAAATCGTCTAATTCAAAAAGACTGCCTTGTATATTCAAACCCGTCCAATCCGATAACCAATAACCACCAATCAAAGCCAGCATCATCGCAACAATATAACTCGGTAAGGAATAACCCATTACAGATGCAATAATTGCAGATGTATCAAATACAGAACCTGGTTTTAAGGCGGCTGCTACGCCCAAAAGAATCCCCAGAAACGTCGCAATCAGCATACTCGCTAACGCTAAAACAGCCGTTTGTGGTATCGCGCTGCTTAATATTTCGCTCACGCGCCGCCCTGTTTGATAAGACTCACGCAGGTATGGATACTTGAAAACCAAGGCATTATGATTCCCAACAGAAAATAATTTAAAATATTGGTATTTTTCTTTTTCAGCAGGCGTATCGCCCTCTATCGAAAGGGGCAAAATATCGCGCATATACATTCCCAATTGCACATATAAAGGTTGGTCGAGTCCTAATTCTTTGCGTTTTGCTTGCACGGTGGCATTATCAGAACGTTGACCAAACGTCATACGAGTTGGGTCAACAGGCGCGGCATAAATGATGCTACTGATAATCAATACCACAAAAAACATCACTACGCTGCCATAAAGCAGTCGTCGAAGGATAAAATGAATCATATCTTTTAAACAAAAAGGTTACTTGCCCAATGGAATCGGGGCTGTCTTTGCTGGAATTTTCAAATCAGGACAAATATCTGGAAAATATTGTCGAAATACATAAGGTTCAAAATTCGAGGTATCGGTAAATTGCCATGTTTTGCCGTCATTTTCTGAAACCACCCAATAATTGGCATTGATTTGCACTTTTCCTTGTGGTGTTTTCAGGATCATTTGCTGTGGCAAAATGGTTTGAACACTCGTTTTGCAACGCGCAAAAGGCAATACGGGCGCACTCGTGGTAATCGTTTCAATTTGATAGCCGCCTTTTTCCATATCTTGAATCTGCGATGCCAACATCCGAGACAAAACGGTATCGCCACCCATGAGCGCAATCAACTTAGGGTGCATAAATTGTCCAAAACTTTTGAAATCGCGTTTCAAAAAAGCATTCGACATGGTTGATGATGCTTCGTTCAAGGTTTTTACAAAAGTCTCATCGCTCGTTTGCGCGGCTAATTGAACCGTTGAAAGAAGGCAACCAAAAAGTATTTTTTTACAATAATTCATTCAAAATCAAGATTTTACAATATCAATTTTTGCCATAAGCAATATCATCCGACAATTGATTACCCTGTGTTTTTTGATGCGGAAAATGCTTTTTTAACACTTCGCCCACATCTTGAATCGCTCCACAAACGCCTTCCAAAAGATGTCCTTCTGAAAATTGGCGGTGTAATTCAGCCGCTTCTTTTGTCCAAAATTGAATGCCCAATTTTTCATGAATGCCTCTATCTCCAAAAATCGCAAATTGACGGCTCTCCATTGCCAGATAAATTAAAACGGCATTTCGTTCTAAAGTATGGTGCATGCGCAGCCGTTTGAACACTTTAATGACGTGTTCATCAATCTTCGCAGGACACCGATTTTCCACAAAAACACGAATTTCGCCCGAACTCATTTGTTCTGCGGCGGCAATTGCGTTCAAAATGGTTTTTGAGTCCGCATTTGAAAATTTATTTTTTGACATGAGTTTTTCGTTTTAAACATGTATATCGTGTAATAACCGTTTGGAGGGTTTGAAACCCTCCAAACGGTTTGTCTCTTAAAATTTGCCCGTACCTAATTTTGGAGCTTCTTGTGCAGCTTGCGGCGCAGACACATTCGGTTGCTCACGGAAACCAAAAACACCTGCAAAAAGGTTGCTTGGGAATTTTTTAATCGTCGTATTATACACTTGCACCGATTTATTAAAATCGCCGCGTGCAACGGCACAACGATTTTCCGTACCTGCAATCTCCGCGCTCAAATCTCGGAACGATTGCCCCGCTTTCAACTCTGGATAATTTTCAGTCACCACCATCAAACGACCCATCGCTTGCGACAAACCATTTTGATTTTTGTTAAATTCTTGAATTTGTTCAGGAGTCAAATTACTCGCATCCACTTTCATCTGAGTCGCAGCAGCCCGCGCTTGAACGACGGCTTCCAACGTACCTTTTTCAAAAGTAGAATTAGCTTTCACAACATCCACCAAATTGCCAATCAAATCGGCACGGCGTTGATATTGATTTTGGACTTCGCCCCATTTTGTTTTCACGGTTTGGTCTTTATCGACCATGCCATTGTATTTGTTGCAGCCTACGAAGCCAATTAGGACGGCAACGCCAATCCATAATAAGGTTGAATTATTCATTTTTAAGGCGGTTTTGTTAATGATAGATTTTTTTTGAATAAGATTTAAAAAAATTATAATTTATACGGTTTTTTCCCACAATCATTTAAATATAATGTTCAAAATAGTTGTTTTAAACGGGTGGTTGCGAGCCGCTTTCCGAAACAAAAGTAATCAATCCTTAGAAATCTCATAGCAATCTTAAAAATTTTGTCATTTTTTTTTAGAAAGCATTACTTTTGCGTCCCTAAGTGGGGATTCAAAAACAAATTTGTCCTTATAAAATAGTTGATTATCATTGAAAAAGCTAAATCGAAAAATACCGCCGCCTGTTCACGGGGTTCAAAATATTAGCGTTCCGCCGCCTGCTGTGCATCATTTGGACAATGGTATCCAAGTCGTCGAGACGCGGATGGGTACGCAACCTGTTTTGAAATTGGAAATTTGCTTCCGCGCAGGACGTGCCGCAGAGCATAAAAATACGGTAGCCTATGCCGCAACAAGGCTTTTACGAGATGGGACGACGACTCTAAATTCCAAAGAAATCGCTGAAATCCTTGATTTTTATGCAGGAACGCTTGGTACGCACCCCGGATGGGACACTTCGGCAGTCTCGTTATTTTGTTTGACGAAGCATTTTGAAGCCTTGATTCCAGTCGTTGCGGATATGATTTTAAATCCTGTTTATCCACAACATGAACTTCAAACGTTTATTGATAAAAATATTCGAGAATTGCAAGTTGATTTAACGCAAAGTGATACGATTGCGTATCGCAAATTGACTGAATTGTTATTTGGTGAAAAGATGCCTTATGGTTATAGTAGTGTTGCCGAAGATTATAAAGCCTTGACAGTCAATGATTTGAAACGATTTCATCAAGAACAATTGACGGCTGATAATTGTGTTATCTTCATTGGCGGCGCGGTCAATGAAGCGATTTTGAAATTATTAAATCAATATTTGGGGCAACATAAAACGAAAAGGATTCCATATCAAAACGTTTTATGTACGGAAACACACCCTAAAACAAGCGTTCATCTCAAAAATGAAACCGGTTTGCAAACGTCGATTCGGATTGGGCGGCGTTTTGGGTCGAAATTAAATCCTGATTATGCAGGAGCTTCTGTCGTCAATTTAATTTTGGGTGGTTATTTTGGTTCGCGGCTGATGAAAAATATTCGGGAAGCGAAAGGTTACACGTATAATATATCATCGTCGATTGATTTCATGCAGCATGACGGTTATTGGTATATTGGGACGGAAGTGGGGACGAAATTCGCCGCAAAAACATTGGAGGAGATTTACAAAGAAATGCAGTTGTTGCAAACCGAATTAGTCGATGCCGCCGAATTGGAAATGGTGCGCAATTACTGTTTGGGCAACATGCTGAATATGATAGATGGCGCATTTGCGGTGATGGATGCCGTCAAACCGTTCTTTTTGGAAGATTTGCAAGACGATGTTTTACAAAAATTAGTAGATACGATTCGGCATATTACGATTCGTAATGAAAAAAAATACTAACATTTGTCGGGCTATCCTGTTTATAGCTACTTTTTCCGTTTTTTCTCCAGCTTTTGGACAAAAAAACGCTGCCTTGAAAGCTAAATTGGACAAAGCAGCCCAAGAAATTGAGTCCAAAGTCATCGCTTGGCGGCGCGATTTTCATCAAAATCCAGAATTGAGCAATCGGGAAACGCGTACTGCCGAAGTTATTGCCAAACATTTGAAAAGTTTGGGCTTAGAAGTCAAAACAGGGGTGGCGAAAACGGGCGTTGTTGCCATCTTAAAAGGGGGCAAGCCAGGTCCCGTTATTGCCTTGCGTGCTGATATTGACGCTTTGCCTGTGACGGAACGCGCTCCGATTCCATTCGCTTCTAAGGTTCGCACGACTTACAATGGCGTGGAAACGGGAGTCATGCACGCATGCGGTCACGATACGCATACGGCGATTTTAATGGGGACAGCAGAAGTTTTAACCAAATATAAATCTGAAATAGAAGGCACTATTAAATTTATATTTCAACCAGCAGAAGAGGGCGCACCTAAAGGGGAAATCGGCGGTGCAGGTGTTATGATTTCAGAAGGCGTTTTGGAAAATCCTACGGTGGAAACGATTTTCGGTTTGCATATCAGCGCACAAGCAGCTGTTGGCACGATTCGGTATCGGTCAGGCGGCACGATGGCGAGTAGTGACCGTCTTTACATCAAAGTTAAGGGCAAACAGACACATGGTGCAAGTCCTTGGCAAGGCATTGACCCGATTTTGACGGGGGCGATGATTGTTCAAGGGTTGCAAAATGTGGTCAGTCGTCAAACGCCGTTGAATGAAAGTCCTGCGGTGATTACGATTGGCATGTTTCAAGCGGGCAATCGGGAAAATATTATCCCTGAAGAAGCCAATTTGATGGGTACGATTCGGTGTTTAGACCCTAAAATTCAGAAAGAAATCCATGCTAACATCAAACGCACGGCTATCAATATCGCAGAAAGTCAAGGCGCGACCGCAGAGGTGACGATTGAAATTGGCAATCCTGTGACTTTTAATAATCCAGAATTGACGAAAAGGATGTTGCCAACTTTGGAATCCGTCGCGGGAGAGAAAAATGTAAATATCATTGTGGCTGCTACGGGCGCAGAGGATTTTGCTAAATATCAAGAAAAAATTCCGGGCTTTTTCTTCTTTTTGGGCGGTATGCCGAAAGATAAAATCGCTGCTGAAACAGGTCCACATCATACACCCGATTTTTTCATTGATGAAAGCGGTTTTGTATTGGGCGTGCGCTCGTTTTGCCATTTGGTTTTAGATTACGCAACAAAATAGGATTTTAAAATCTTTTTGTACTATTGGAACGCGGATGACACGGATTGGGCAAATTTTAGCGGATTTTTTCTGTTTTTACACAAAATTTTATTTTTAATATAATTTTATTAAAGCAAAAAAATCCGCGCAAATTCGCCCAATCAACCTGCAACTTCCCAATTATTAGCATTGATTCGATACAATGTTTTGACAGTCGCATAAATCGAATTGTTAATATTGGCGAGATTGCCGCCAAATACGCTGACTTTCAAAGTGCCTGTTTCGCTTCCATTGGTTCGCCAAATGCTATTTCCAACTGCTTGAAATACAAGCTGTTGCGCATCCGAAACGCCTTTCAAACCTGCAATAATATCGCCGCGCAATCGCGTAATTGCACCATTTGCACTGATTTTACACAAAGCCGATAATCGAGAACTATCAATGGTATAATAAAAATCATTATTCAAAATGCCAAATAAACTTTGGAAAAATGATATGTTCCCAAAATAATCGTTTCAACGGCACAACAGTCGTTCCTGCCTCCGTAAGGTAAAAATATCATTGAAAAATACCCTTTTTTGAGAAAAAGGGCTTCAACTACCCTAGTTGAAGCCCTTTTTGGAAGCCTAAATCAATCCGAATTACTCGTATTTGAAAGGCAACACTTTGGAATCTTTAACGGTCGAAAGCGTCATCAACGTTTTCAAACGCTCAATCTCCTCGATTTGAGACAACGTTTTGAACAACAATTGTTCGTACGTCGGAATATCTTTGCAGATGATTTTGATTAAAAAATCTGCTTCGCCCGTAATGATATAACATTCCGTAATCTCTTCAATTTCTTTGATTTTATCCAAGAAATTGTTAAGGGCGTTGTCCTTTTGCCAAGCAAGAGAGACCAATACAAAAGTTTTCACGTTTAAACCGATGCTTTGTGGATCAACAACGGCGTGATAGCTTTTCACGATTTCGGTAGATTCCAATTTCTTAACCCTTTCCAAGGTCGGAGCAGGTGATAAACCGATTTTTTTGGACAAGTCCAAATTGGTAATCTTGCTGTTATCCTGAAGGATTTTTAGGATTCTGAGGTCAATGTTATCAAACTTATCTGTCATAATTAAAAAAATTTAGATACGTTTTAAAGCCGCTTTAATTTTTTATTTCGCTAAAACGCCGCAAGGTACAAACTAATAAAATAAACAACAAGTTTTTTTGCAAAAAACGTTAAATAATTTGCTATTTTCTTAAAATTTAAAATTATCTTAACGTGTTTTAAGCACTTTGTAAAATTATTATTTTGCGACAAAATTATATTCTGCAACAACGCTTTTGCTAAACGCATGAAAAAATCATTTGTTCAATAATTTTTCAATTGTTTGGTTCAAATTTTCAATTAATTTCGATTGTTCTTTCACGGTCTGATTCAATTCGCGCATGTCCGTCTGCAAACGACCCTGAACGCTTGACGGAGAGGGTAAAAAAGGACTGATTTTAGCTCTAACATACCAAATTTCTTTAATATGATTAATCGAAATCATAGTCGGTTCATAAAACAAATTATCGGTATAAACTTCTAATAAATTATTGTCTTTCAATTGGTTACGCAAGCGTCGAATCAAGACATCGCCTTTTGTAACAATGACATATACGTATCCATCTTTCAACGCAGATTCCCAAAGCGGCAGTTCGACAAAACTACACACAACTTTATCGCCTTCAAATAAGGTCGGTTCCATCGCATCGCCCGACACATCGAAAGAACGGTGCGTTCCAATTTTGTATTTGTAATCAGGCAAGGAGAAATGTGGCAAACTCTGCATGAAATCAGGATTGCTCAAATCGGTTGCATAAGCCGATTGTGCAGGAATTGGGACGTGCACAATTTGTTCTTCTGCTGATTTATCCGTCAAAACGGTCAAAGTCCGCAATCCTGTACGGTCACTTTCCGATAAAAACATCGCGCCTTCGCCTGTAAACAGGTAAATCGGATTGAAACGATACAAATCAACCGCTTTGCGCAATAAATCTACGGTTGCTTCGCGCCGCCCTTTCAAGATTTCGCTGAGGCTTTGTGGCAAATAATCCAATTCAATGGCAAATTGCCGACTGCTTTTCACAGTTTTCAACTCGCGCAATTTCTGATGACACAAGATAAAGCGGCGTGTGATTTCACTCGTGCCTGCATAGAGCGTTGTAGCTGAATTTGGTTGCATCGTTTTCAATTGTGATTTTTCAATTATTTTTAAAATTGGGCGCAAAAATACACAATAATCTGATTTTTCAATACCATAAATCGTTTTTTTCATTAATTTGGTTACATAATTGCCTAAAAAAGAAGAAAGGGAGATGGCGCAAAATTTTTTAAAAATGTTTTTTTTTACAAAAAAATCATTTTTAAAAAATTTTGCGCCATCTGGAAGTTTTTATTTTTCCCAAAACTATAAGAGCAAAAATAAAGGAGTACCAAAATTTTAATTATCTTTGCCACTTCATTATTTCCTAATAAATTAATATTCAATTACTTATGCGATTGAACCTTCAACGCGACCTTGTTTTTTTCGATATTGAATCCACAGGTCTCAATATCATTAGAGACAGAATCGTGCAAATTGCCCTCATTAAATTTTTTAAAGACGGGCGTAAAGAAGAAGAATTATCCTTGCTTGTCAATCCGAGTATTCCGATTGGCGAGGAAGCGATGTCGATTCATGGGTTGACTCCCAAAGATTTGGCGAATAAACCGACTTTTCTTCAAGTTGCCAAAAAAATTCATGATTTCATTGGAAATGCGGATTTGGCTGGTTACAACTCAAATCGGTTTGATATTCCGATGTTAATGGAAGAATTTGACCGCGCAGGACTCGAATTTGATGTGACGAAGCGGCGTTTGATAGATGTTCAACGGATTTTTTATAAGATGGAACCGCGCACGTTGAAAGCGGCTTTGCGTTTTTATTGCCAAAAGGAAATCGAACAGGCACACGATGCGTTAGCGGATGTGCGGGCAACCGTCGATGTTTTCAAAGGACAATTGCAACATTATGAAGGGCGCAATTCGATAGATGAAGAAGGCAAGGAAGTGATTGAACCTGTTAAAAATGATATGCAAGTGTTGCATGAGTTCACGAATGATATGAAAATTGTAGATATTACAAATAAGTTAAAATACGATCATCATGGCGTGATTGTTTTTAATTTTGGAAAATATATGGGGCAATCGGTGATAGATGTTTTGACCAAAGAGCGACATTATTATCATTGGATTATGGAAAAAGAATTTTCCGTGCAGGTGAAGCAGACGATTAAGCGGTTAATGAAAGAGGTTGAAAAAAAATCAAAAAAGTAAAATATTTTATAGCATAATTACATTTGCATCCTATTTTTTGAATTAGGAATAAAGGATTTTAAGGAATTAAGGACATCTTTGCTTGATTTAAAAAAAAATTAAGCAAAGATGTCCTTAATTCCTTAAAATCCTTCATTCCTAATTCAAAAAATATCACACACTCCCCTACCCTACTTAGGCGGAGCTTACTCCATCATTTTCAATTCAATGGGCAAAAAAAAGCATCCTAATTCATTCAAAATCAATATTTTAGGCAGTATCTGCATTGGCTTCCTGCTCTTTGTAACCAACTGTTATCAACCGAAAACAGGTTGTTTAGACATTCATGCGACGAATTTCAATGTCGCTGCTGATAAAGAATGTACCGATTGTTGCAGCTACCCTATTTTGCAATTGCAAGTCAATTATTTTTTTGGAGACAAGCTCTTGAATTTCAATGAATCCTATACGTTGAATGGCATTGATAGTTTTCAAATGAATGCGGCAAAAATGTATTTATCTGATTTTCAATGGATTACGAGTGCCAATCAAAACAAAAAAATAACGGATACCATTCAATTATATGGTTATAATCAAAATCCATTTGCAACGAATGATTTTGTTTTAGTGAATAAACGAGATGGTTATACGTTTAATATAGGTCATTTTTTAGAAGGCGGCACTTTTAAACAAATCCGCTTTGTAGTTGGTTTAAATGCAGTGGCGAATCGAACGAATCCAACTAAAATGCCTACGACACATCTTTTGAGTCCGAGTAAAGACACTATTAGTATGTATTTGGATTCGGTACAAGGTTATGTTTTTAATAAAATGGTGTTACAAAAAGTAAATTCACCTCAAAAAAACATTATTTTGCAATCGAATCAAACGACTGTACCTATCATTTTGAATTTAAATCCCAATATTATAGTGAAAGATGGTTTTAATTGGGTCGTTAAATTGAAAATAGATTATAAAAAATTATTACAAGGCATTGATTTCAATCAATCGCAAACCTTGATGGAGCAGAAAATGCGGGCGAATACGCCTACCATTTTTACGTTGGAATAGAGCCTCCTTGCGATACAATTGGAACACAAATGACGCGGATGGGGCGGATTTTCACGGATTTTTTTTATTTTGTACAAAATTATAATTTGCATTATTAACTTATGTTACGCAGTAAAAGCGTAAGTTTCGGAAACCTTTAAGGTTTCCGAAACTTATTCGCTCGAAAAAAAATCCGTGAAAATCCGCCCAATCCGTGTCATCTGTGTTGCAATTGTATCATAACATCTATACGTTTCACCATCCAATTATTACAATATGAAAAAGTGGCTTCTTTTTTTACTACCGATTCTTTTAAGTGCGTCGAAATGTAAGGACGAATCGAATATTGTTGTTACAGCACCCTTCACTATAAATTTTAAAACGATTTATAATGGAAATCCTTTTGTGCTGAACAAAACCTATGCTTATACGAGTCCTTCAAAGGTCAAATTCACTCGATTTAACTTTTTTCTGACCAAAATTGCCTTAATTGGGGCAAATGGTACAACAGTTACGTTAGCAGATGCTGCGAAATTGGATTTTACACCTTTATATGATGACGCGAAAGCGGCAACAGGCTTGACGCTTTCTTATAATGCGTTGAAAGGTGATTATACAGGGATTCAATTTTCATTGGGCGTTTCAGATGATTTAAATGCCAAAAATCCAAGTCAACAACCTTCGAGTAGCCCGTTAGCTGACAATTCCGAATATTGGGACGCTTGGCGCAGCTACATTTTTAGCAAATTGGAAGGCAGTGTCGATACATTGAATAACAATCGTTTTGATAAAAGTTTCACAATTCACACAGGCGGTGCGGAAGGCGTATATAAACCATTGATTTTCAATCAACCCATTTCAATTAATGATAATACAAAATTGAATTTTGAAATTGATATGAATAAAATTTTAATAGGAATTGATTTAAAAACAATTGATGGGGCGCATGATTTAAATGATGTCAAAAAAATGAAAGCGTTTATGACCGCCTTTTCTACTGCCATTTCAAATAAATGAAGTTAAATCATCGACCACAGCACGGCGAAAAAAGTGAGAAAGTCACCGTTATATTAGCGACGACCTTTTCTACAAGAATTGAGGAGTCGGAATCCGTTTCCAGACTCCTCAATTGGTTACACACCCTTTTTGTTTTGGTCGCAGCTTGCTGAAAAAGTATTTTAAACTGGTTCTGTAATTGTTTACCATTTTAGCACTTTCGCCCATGTCTAATTTGTTTGCTTTTCATTAGAAAATGTCAACAAGTGAATCCAGTTTGATACTTTTTTGCATAAAAAAACGCGTAAAATACTACAAAATAGCATTTTACGCGTTTTTTTAAACTAATGTGTGACCTTGTCGGGATTCGAACCCGAGACCCTTTGATTAAAAGTCAAATGCTCTACCAGCTGAGCTACAAGGTCTTTCGCAATTGCTTTTCAGTGCCTTTTGTTGCCCTTTCTCTTAATTGCGCTGCAAAGGTAGGATGTTTTTTGAAACCTGCAAACTTTTTCGCACTTTTTTTTCAAAAAAAATGAAAAAAAATGCTTTTTTTTCAAAATAAAAGATGCTTTACAAATTGCAATTTTATAATCAATTGATAATCAATTATTTGTAAAATCACAATTTGTAACGCACTTTTTATTTTTTTTGAAAAAAGACAATGATTTATCAAAAAAAATTATTGCCCAGTGAAATTCGCTTTTCTTTTTTCTAAAAAGGCTTGTGCGCCCTCTCTGAAATCGTTGCTTTTGGTCAATTTTCCAAAAGATTTATATTCTTGTTCAAAACCATTCACTTTTTCATTGAAAACAGCATTTGCCGTTTCAATAACGACCGAAATCGCAATCGGTGCTTTTTGAATAATTTTATTTAAAATCATTTTTGCTTTCGCAACGGCTTCCCCTTTTGGTGTGACGTGATTGATTAAACCAAATTGTAATGCAGTATTGGCATCAATCATTTCGCCCGTCATCATCATTTCAAGGGCGCGTCCTTTTCCAACTAATTGTACCAATCGTTGTGTCCCACCATAACCCGGAATAATGCCCAAACCAACTTCAGGCAATCCAAATTTAGCATTTTCACTCGCCACTCGCAGATGACAAGCCATCGCCAACTCGCAACCGCCGCCCAAAGCGAAACCATTGACCGCCGCAATCACAGGTTTGGTCGAATTTTCAATCAAAAAGAAAATGTCTTGTCCCCGTTTGGAATAAAGTCCTGCATCTTCATTTTTGAAAGCCGCAAATTCGCTAATATCAGCACCCGCAACAAAGGCTTTTTCGCCCGCGCCTGTGATGATAATGCCTCTCAAACCCACCATTTTGGGCGCGTCTTTTCCAAAAAAATGTTCCAATTCGCTCATCGTTTGTTGATTGAGCGCGTTCATCGCTTTTTCGCGGCTAATCGTTAAGACGATAATGCCGTCTTTGTTATCAAGAAGGAGGTTTTTATAAATCATTGTAAATTAATTATTTATCTATTTTAAATAAATCTAATAAAAATACGTATTCCATTGCGACTTCTTTATATCGTTCAAAACGACCTGATGCGCCGCCGTGTCCCGTTTCCATATTGCAATACATATATAAGGCTTTTCGATTGGTTCGATGCGTCCGTAATTTGGCAATCCATTTGGCAGGCTCCCAATATTGTACTTGTGAATCATGCAAACCTGTCGTTATTAACAAGGCAGGATATGCCTTTTTTTCAACATTATCGTATGGAGAATAAGCCTTTATATATTCATAATATTCTTTATTTTTAGGATTACCCCATTCGTCAAATTCGCCTGTGGTTAATGGAATGGTTTCATCTAACATCGTAGTTACAACATCCACAAAAGGAACCGCAGCCACCGCGCCTTTCCACAAATCGGGGCGCATATTCAAAACAACACCCATCAATAAACCGCCCGCAGAACCGCCCATTGCCGTCAATTTTTGGTTCGACGTATAATTTTGAGCAATCAAATGTTCTGCACAATCGATAAAATCGGTAAATGTGTTTTTCTTTTTTAATAATTTGCCATCTTCATACCATTGACGACCCATTTCCTGACCACCGCGAATGTGCGCTATCGCATACGTAAAACCTCTATCCAACAAACTCAACCGCGCTGAACTAAAATACGGATCCATACTATGCCCATAAGAACCATAAGCGTACAATAATAATGGATTTTTTTTATTTTTACTATATTTTTTGTTATAAACCAAGGATATAGGGATTTTAGCACCATCTTTTGCTGTTGCATAAATGCGTTCAGAAGCATAATTTTCGGTTTTAAAATTCGCGTCTAAAATCGCTTCTTGTTTCAATAAATGCAAGGTTTGCGTTTGCATATTATAATCAAAAACGGAGTTTGGAGTCGTCAAACTCGTATAACCTAAGCGCAAAATATCGGTATCAAAATCGGGATTGGTACTCGTATAAGCCATGTAAGCGGCTTCCCCGAAATTGATATAATGCTCCTTTACACCGTCCCAAGCGCAAATGCGCAAGCGCGTAATCCCATCTTTTCGTTCCGAAACCACTAAAAAATCTTTAAAAATATCAATATCTTCCAACAAAACATCGGTTCGATGCGGAATCATTTCGACCCAATTTTCTTTATGCGTGTTGCCCTCGATGCTGCATTTCATCAGCCTAAAATTTTTCGCTTGATAATTAGTCACCATATAAAAATGGTCTCCATAATGCGCCAATCCATATTCTAAATCGCGTTCACGCGGGTGGAAAATGCGAAATGTACCCATCGGATTATCGGATTCAAGGATTTGATATTCCGTAGAAACCGTTGAGGATGAACCAATTATGATGTATTTTTTCGATTTCGTTTTAGTGACAAACGCGTGAAAGGCTTCATCTTTTTCTTCAAAAATTAAAACATCCTTCGCAGGGTCTGTCCCCATAATATGCCTGAAAATGCGGCAGGAACGCAAACTTTCGGTATCTTTTTGGGTGTAAAAAACGATTTTATTGTCGGCTGACCAGACAGCTCCACCCATTGTATTTGGAATCGTCGTTGGAGACACTTCACCTGTTTTTAAATTTTTAAAACATAATGTATAAAGTCTTCGACTCACTGTATCCACTCCATAACAGATTTGCTCATTATCGGAACTGACGGAAATGCCGCCCACCGAATAATAACTATGTCCTTTGGCTAAACTCGGAATATCTAAGAAGATTTCTTCGGGACTCTCCAAAGAATCTTTTTTTCGACATTGATAAGGATATTCTTTGCCCTCCTCAAAACGGGAATAATAGAAATAATGATTGGATTTATACGGCACACTCATATCGGTTTGCTGGATTCTGCCGACGATTTCATCAAACAATTTTTTTTGAAAATCCACCGTATGCGCCATTTTTTCGGTTCGGTACGCATTTTCAGCTTTTAAATAATCGATTACTGCTGGATTATTGCGGTCATTGAGCCAATAATAATCGTCAATACGCGTATCCCCATGAATTTCGAGTGTTTTAGGGATTTTTTTGGCAATAGGTTGCTTCATTTTGAACTATGATTTTGAATAAGGCTATGATATTATTTTAAATACGGGCGAATTTCCGCTTTTTTTTAAAAAATAAAAGAAATGATTTGTTTTTTTGTAATTTTGTAGAAAATAATGAAAAAATGAGAATTGAAATCAATCAAGTTTTTGAACGCATGGAACGAGACCGTGTTCAAGTAATGGCTGAATTATCCCAATACGCACCTGCGGCGTTGAGCCAAAATCCTACGCCTACGCGCTGGTCTGCTTTACAAAATATCGTTCATTTGGTAGAGGCAGAACGCGGTATATTGAGTTATATGAAAAAAAAATTGCATTTTGAACCCAATCCGAAACAAACAGGTTGGAAAAATCAATGGGCATATATCAAATTAAGAATCGCTTTTGGATTACCGGGCGTGAAAATCAAAGCTCCTAATTATTTGGAGTTGATGCCAAAAACGTTGGATTTGAACACGCATTCAACGCAATGGGCAACAGAACGCACTGATTTTAAACATTTTATAGATAAAATGTCTGACAATGTATTATCATCAGAAGTTTGCAAACATCCAATTGTGGGCAAACTCAATGTTTTGCAAATGTTAAAATTTATGGAAGCGCACTGCAATCGGCATTACGCACAACTTCGGCGTGCTTTACAAAAATAAGGATACAGTTGGGTAAATTGGAACGCGGATGACGCAGAT
>JAAFJT010000075.1 GCA_013298955.1 Chitinophagales bacterium | reverse complement strand
AGGAAATCTCTTACATTTATATTTACGCTATTTTTGCAGGGGTCATCAATTTAACCTTGCCTTTGGGCGTACAAGCCATTCTCAACTTCATTCAAGGAGGGGCTATATCCGCTTCTTGGTGGGTGCTGATTATTGCAGTGACGGCAGGGACGCTCTTTTCAGGACTGCTTGTTGTCATGCAAATGACCGTCAGTGAAACCTTGCAACGGCGCATTTTTACACGCGTATCGTTCGATTTTGCGGAGCGACTGCCTCAATTGCACACCGAAGCGATTCGTCATCAACACGTTCCCGAACTGATTAATCGTTTTTTTGATACGTTAACGCTGCAAAAAGGCTTGCCTAAAATCTTGATTGATTTTTCGACAGCGGTTATGCAGATCGTGTTTGGATTGATTTTATTAGCCTTTTATCATCCTTTATTTATCTTTTTTGGATTGGTATTATTGTTTTTCTTGATACTTATTTTGCGATATACCAGCGCATTAGGATTAAAAACAAGTTTAACAGAATCAAAATATAAATATGAAGTTGCCTATTGGCTTGAAGAAGTGGGTCGTACTTTGCACACCTTTAAGTTGGCGGGAAATAGCGATTTGCCCCTTACGAGAACCGATAAATACGTCAGCAATTACCTTGATGCCAAACAGGACCATTTTAAAATTTTGTTATTTCAATATATCAGCATTGTTTCGTTCAAAACCTTAGTGACTTTTATATTGTTGTCGCTTGGGAGTTGGTTGGTGATTACGAATCAAATTAATTTGGGACAATTTATCGCATCTGAGTTGATTGTGTTATTGATTATCAACGCTTCCGAAAAATTGATAAGCACGATGGAAACCGTTTATGATGTTTTGACCGCGTTGGATAAAATTGGTAGTGTTGCCGATTTGCCGCTGGACGAAATGAAAGGAGTCTCTTTTCAAGAGGTCAATACAGGGAAAGGCATTGCGCTTAGTTTAGAAAACGTGCGTTATCGGTTTGACAACCGACAGAAACCGCCTATTGATGATTTGAATTTGGAGGTGAAAGCAGGTGAAAAAGTGTGCATCGTAGGTTATAATGGTTCTGGAAAAACCACTTTAATCCAAATTATTGCTTGTTTTTTGAACGATTTTGAAGGTTCTATTTTGTACAATGGGGTTCCGCGCAATAATTTTAATCAAGCTTCCTTGCGCAGTTTTATTGGTGATTTTTCCTCACAGGAAGATATTTTCAAAGGTACTTTGAGAGAAAATATTGATTTGGGTTATTCCCATATTCGCTTTGAGGAGGTCGTTCAAATAGCAGATGCCGTTGGATTATCCTCTTTTATTCGCACGTTGCCCGATGGATTTGATACGATGTTGCTGCCGAATGGCAAAACCTTACCGCGTCATGTGGTGGTCAAAATTATTTTGGCGCGGAGCATTGTTTCAAAACCACAACTTTTAGCCATTGAAGAACTGATGGCAAATCTGGAACATGCGGACCGTCTCCGCATCGTCGAAGTATTGACGGATCGGCAACAACCTTGGACATTGGTGGTTGTAACCGACGACCCCATATTAGCGGCTCGTTGTGACAGGGTTTTGATTATGAAAGAAGGGAAAATTATTCAAGAAGGGACTTTTTCAGCGATTCAAAAAAGTGCTCATTATTCCAAAATTTTTAAAAATATACTCTAAAATGCTGTTCATTTCTGACAATAAAGTACATATTGATACGACAAAATATCAATCGTTTAAAAAGGTGCAGTTATCAAGGGCAAATGTATTTTTTAAACGATTTGTGACAGTGTTGTTCCTCCTTTTAATGGTGATTTTGTTCCTACCTTGGACTCAAAATATACGCGCTACGGGGGTTATCACGACCCTCACGCCCGAACAACGACCTCAAACGATTCATGCGACGATAGCAGGGCGGATTGAAAAATGGTATGTGCGCGAAGGACAATTGGCAAAAAAAGGTGATACGATTGTTTTTTTATCTGAAATAAAAACGGAATATTTCGACCCTGAATTGCTTTCGCGCACCCAAGCACAAGTGCAAGCGAAATCGGGTTCGGTACTGAGTTATACCGCCAAAGTGAAGGCGTTAGAGGAGCAAATTCGACAATTTAAGCAAGAATTGCGCTTTAAAAAAGACCAATTGACCAATAAAATGGCTCAAACCAAACTTAAATCCGAAGCTGAAAAATTAGAGATTCAAGCGGCTAAAATTGCTTTGGATAATGAGCAAATTCAATTGGAACGCACCGAAGCCTTGTTTAAAAAAGGTTTGAAATCGTTGACAGATGTGGAGAACAAACGTGCCAAATTTCAAGAATCGCAAGCGAAATGGACGAGTTCGGAGCGCAAATATCAGCAATCGTTGCAAGAAATAGACAATCTTACCTCCCAATTGAGTAGTGCGGATAGTGAATATGCGGGCAAAATCGCCAAAACGGAAAGTGAGAAACAAACGACTTTGAGTGATAAGTTTGCAGCAGAAGGCGATGTTCAAAAATTGAGTAATCTGTATAGTAATTATACGTTGCGGTCTCAATTTTATTATATCACCGCGCCTCGTGACTGTTACATTACCAAAGCGACTAAAGGTGGTCTTGGCGAAACGGTAAAAGAAGGTGAAGCGATTGTCAGCATTGTGCCTGCGCGGATGGATTTGGCGGTTGAAATGTATATCAAACCGATGGATTTGCCGTTAGTGCGATTGGGCGCACCTGTTCGGTTTATTTTTGATGGTTGGCCCGCGTTTGTTTTTTCGGGTTGGAGCGACCTTTCTATTGGGACGTATAGTGGAAATGTTTATGCGATTGATAATGTTGCCAACGAAAAAGGTAAATATCGGCTCATCGTTGCGCCCGACCCTGCACAAGCGAAGTGGCCCGAAGCATTGCGTCCTGGTTCGGGTGCGAATGGGATTGCGTTATTGCAAGAAGTTCCGATTTGGTATGAATTGTGGCGACAATTGAATGGTTTTCCGCCCGATTTTTATACCGATTTGAAAGGCAAAACGGAGGAAAAAAAGAATAAATAATTTGATTCTTAAATAAAAGGTAACTATACTTCGCGCACGATGATTTTGTGATACAATGGGAGAACGGATTGGGCGGATCGGGCGGATACGAACGGATTTTTTTGATTTTTTGCTTGAAATTCGGGCATTCGTACCCCAAAAAATCCGTTTGAATCTGCCGAATCCGCCCAATCCGTTCTCCCATCGTATCGCCACTTTCCAAAGAGAAAATTGCTGAAACGTTGTTTATAAGTTTCATATTTAATTGATAATCAATTAATTGTAAAAATCCATCATTCATCATTTATCATTCATCATTTATCATTCATCATTACTTAAATCATTATGCGTTTTATACTAACCATTTTAGGGTTCGCTGCGATGCTGAAAAATACGCTCGCTCAATCCCAACAAGATTCGGGTAAAACGATTTTGACATTAACAGCCTTTTTAAACCTTGTCAAAGAGAATCACCCTGTTGTCAAGCAAACTTTTTTGCTGAATCAAGTTGCTCAGTCCGAATTATTAGCTGCGAAAGGCGGTTTTGACCCCAAATTGTATGGCGATTATGAACAAAAGTATTTTGATTCAAAGAATTATTTTACTTTTGGAGAATATGGAATCAAAATTCCAACATGGTATGGCATCGAAGTAAAAGGTGGCTACAACACGGCAACAGGCAATTTTCTCAATGCTGAAAATAAATTGCCCAAACAAGGACAAGCTATTGTCGGGGTATCGTTGCCGCTTTTACAGAATTTGGTGATTGGGCATCGAAGTAAAAGGTGGCTACAACACGGCAACAGGCAATTTTCTCAATGCTGAAAATAAATTGCCCAAACAAGGACAAGCTATTGTCGGGGTATCGTTGCCGCTTTTACAGAATTTGGTGATTGATGAACGGCGTGCGAATCTTTTCAAAGCGCGTCAAGCGCAAGGTTGGTATCAAACTGAACGCGATAATGCTACGAATCAGTTAGCGTTTGAAGCAGCTCAAATTTATTGGAAATGGGCTTTTTATTACCAACAAATGCTTATTTTTGACAATGCGTTAAAGGTTGCAAATGAACGTTTTACCGCTATCAAGACTTCTTTTGAATTGGGCGACCGTATGGCGATGGATACGTTGGAATCGTTTATACAAGTGCAAGACCGTCTTTTGGAATACAATAATGGACTTTTGGAATGGCAAGAAATCCATTTGAAATTATCGAATTTTTTGTGGGACAACCAAGCACAACCTATCGCAAATGTTCAAAAATGGCAACCTGAAAGTCTTGAAAAGATACCGATTTTGAGGACAGACCGCACGATTTGGATGCAAAACGGAACAGCGAATCATCCCATTTTGAAAGGTTATGATATCAAAATCAGTCAATTGGAAATAGATAGGCGGCTTAAACGTGAAAAAATCAAACCAAAATTGAATTTTCAATATAATTTTTTAGGAAATGGGTTGAATTGGAATCCTATTTTTACGGACAACTATAAATGGGGGATTACGTTCAGTACTTCTACTTTATTCCGTGCGGAACGCGGCGATTTACAATTAGCGAATCTGAAAATAGAAAATACGCTCTTGGGGAAAACCCAAAAAGCATTGGAATTGCAAAATAAATTACAACAGTTTTTGAATGAAACCGATGTTTTATATAATCAAATTATTTTATATCGAAATACGGTCGCTAATTATCAACAACTTTTGCAATTGGAAAATACGCGTTTTGAACTCGGTGAAAGTACTTTTTTTCTCATTAATAGCCGTGAAAACAAATATCTTGAAGCTCAATTAAAATTAGCTAAATTATTGAGTGCGTACCAAATTGCACGGAGTGGTTTGGATTGGGCAGCAGGGCGATTGGCTTTTTGATAGCTCAATAGAAAAAAGTTCCGAATTGCCCGAATTTTCACAAAATTTTGTGAAAATTTGGGCAATTCGGAACCAATTCGGAGCAAAAAAGGTTGTGTTCGTTAATTTTGTATGTTTGCGTTCCAACGAACCCTACTTCTCAATGCACCGTTTTACGCCGTTTTCACCTTACAAAAACGCTTATTTCCAACCGCCTCCCAATGCTCTATACACTTTTGTAACCGAATTAAATTGGCGTTTTTTGATTTCCACCAATTCTAATTTGGTTTCTAACGCCTCACGTTGCGTTGTCAAAACTTCTAAGTAATTGGCTCTGGCGGATTTGAACAAATCATTCGCAATACTGATGGAAAGCGTCTGAACATCGGCTTCTTTGGATTTAAAATTATATCGTTTTTCCAAATTATTGAGGTGCGATAATTCATTATTCACTTCCACGTATGCGTTCAACAACCGTTTTTGATACTCGTACATGGTTTGAATTTGCAGGGCGTTTGCCGTTTTGAACTCCGCCGTAATCGCGTTTTTGTTGATAATCGGACCCGCCATATCACTCGCCAACGTGTAAAGCAACGATTCGGGCAACCGAAACCAATAATCAGGGCGGAACGCTTGCAAACCCATGCGCCCCGACACCGCAAGTGACGGATAAAATTCTAATTGCGCCGCTTTTAATTCCCATTTGGTTGCCAAAAGTTCCAATTCTGCTTGACGAATATCGGGGCGATTCCTCAATAAGTGCGACGGAATCCCGACTTGAATTCGATTCGGTAATTGCGTATTGAAAGTCGCTTTATCACGCACAATCGGCTGCGGAAATCTGCCCATCAATAGGTTAATTTTGTTTTCCGTCTCCGTGATGCTTTGCAAAATCTCGTATTCCATGCTTTGAGCATTGAGCAATTGTGCTTCAAATTGCTTGACGGCTAACTCCGTAACAACAGCTGCTTGTTTCTGAATTTTGACAATTTCCAATTGCGATTTTTGTAATTCGATACTCGCCCGAAGGATGTCTATTTGGTTGTCCAATGCCAACAATTCGTAGTAAGCATTGGCGATTTCGGCAATCAAATTCGTCCGAACGAAGTTTTGACCCTCAAAACTGGCGAGGTATTTAGCCTGCGCCGCGCTTTTCGCATTTTTGAGTTTGCCCCAAATGTCAAGTTCCCAACTCGCTTTAATCCCGCCTGTAAAATCGGTCAAATGTTCGGGTACTTTATGCCCTTCCGTAATCTCGGCAGAAGCATCCCCCGCGCCTTGCGAAGTGTAAAGTCCTACTTTTTCAATGCCCATCCCGCCGCCAACAGAAACCGTCGGCAACAATGCTCCATGACGATATTGGATTTTATTTTTCGCCATTTCAATGTCTTGCAATAGCATCAACATTTCGGGATTGTTTTGAATCGCCGTGTCTATCAACGTGCGCAGATTCGGATCTGTGAAAAATTCTTGCCACTTCATATCTGCCGAATTAGCGGTGTCGCTTGAATTGTTATAAGCCGAAGGCGCGGATTTGAGCGTCGGCACTTGAATCGGAACAGGCAGTTTGCAATTTGCGTAAACAAGGCAACAGCCGATGACTGTTAGATATTTTAAATTAAGTATCAATTTCATTTTTTTTAATTCTAATTTTGGTGAAATAGACTTCGTATTGGATGATTTTGTGATACGATGGGAGAACGGATTGGGCGGATCGGGCGGATTGACACGGATTTTTTTTGTCATTCCGTAGGAAACTCCCGATTCCTACGGAATGACAAGCCGATTCCTACGGAATGACAAGCCGATTCCTGCGGAATGACAAGGGATTGACACGAAAAAATCCGTATCAATCTGCTCAATCCGCCCAATCCGTTCTCCCATCGTATCACAAAACGATCGTGCACGAAGTATAAACCGAATCTTTATTCCAAACCATCAGCAATATCTTCCGTCAAAGGCTCCATATCGTCATGCGGAACGTGTGGTTTTTTTTCGGCGATGCGTCCAAAAATGTAGTACAAACCTGGAATCAGCAAAACTCCGAAAATCGTCCCAATAAACATCCCGCCCGCCGATGCCGATCCAATCGTTTTATTACCAATCGCTCCCAGTCCCGTCGCCCTTACCAACGGAATCAAACCCGCAATGAACGCAAAAGAAGTCATCAAAATCGGGCGCAAACGAACCGCAGCTCCTTCAATCGCCGCTTCCAAAACCGTTGCCCCTGCATTGTGCTTTTGCGCCGCGAACTCGACTATCAAAACTGCATTTTTGGCGAGCAAACCAATCAACATCACCATCGAAACTTGTGCATAAATGTTGTTTTCCAATCCCATGATTTTCAACATCAAAAACGCTCCGAAAATACCTGTCGGCAATGATAAGATTATCGGAAAGGGTAATATAAAACTCTCGTATTGCGCCGCCAACAACAAATAAACGAACGCCAATACTATCAAAAAGATGTATATCGCTTGGTTGCCTTGCCCAACTTGGTCTTTGGAAATGCCCGCCCAATCAATGCCAAAACCGCGTGGTAATTTGGTTTGAGCAACCTCCTTAATCGCCGCAATCGCCGCACCACTACTGTATCCTGCGGCGGCATCGCCACTCACTTCGGCGGAATTGTACATATTATAGCGTGTAATTTCCGACAAACCATACACTTTATCCATCGTCATAAATGCCGCAAAGGACACCATTTCACCTTTGTCATTTTTGCAATATAATTTCAAAATATCTTCGGGCAATGCGCGGTATTCGGGCAATGCTTGAACCATTACTTTGTATTGACGGTCGTATTTAATGAAACTTGTTTCGTAATTACTGCCAACAAGCGTTGAAAGCGTTGTCATAGCATTTTCAATCGTTACACCTTTTTGTTGGGCTTTGTCGTTGTCCACGTTGAGCATAAATTGGGGGAAACTCGCGCTATAAAACGTGAAAACAGCCGATAATTCGGGTCTTTTCCGCAATTCTTCAACAAAATTTTTTGAAACGGTTTCCATCAATTTGTAATCGCCACTGCCGCTTTTATCCAAAACCCGTAATTCAAAACCGCCCGCAGCTCCATAACCTGGTACCGCAGGTGGTGGGAAAAATTCAATAGTTGCCCCTTTGATGTCTTTGGTTTTTTCTTCTAATTCTTCCATGATTTCCTTCATAGAATGTTCGCGGTCTTCCCAACTTTTAAGGTTAATCAGACACGTTCCCGCATTCGCACCCGTGCCTTCCGAAAGGATTTCGTAACCCGCCAACGTTGATACGGATTTTACGCCTTCGATCGTTTGAGCAACGCGCTGCACTTGACTACTGATTTCATCCGTTCGTTCCAACGTGGATCCAGGCGGTGTCAAAACGATGGCATAAAATACGCCTTGATCTTCGTTGGGAATAAAACCAGATGGAACGGCATCGCTTAGAAAATACGTGCCAACGCAGAAACCGATTAAAACCAAAGCCGTCACAACGCGCCGATTGACAATAATCGTCAAAAGTCCTTTGTAGCGACCCAACACTTTGTTAAAACCATTGTTGAAAGCGTTCAAAAAGAGCGTTAAAGGATTTTTACTCTTTTTTTGTCCATGTGTATTTTTCAACATCACGGCGCATAAAGCAGGTGTTAAAGTCAAGGCGATAACCCCCGAAAGGATAATAGATGTTGACATTGTTACCGAAAACTGTCGGTAAAAAATGCCCACAGGTCCTTGCATAAAAGCAACAGGTATAAAAACCGCCGCCATAACAAGTGTGATAGCAATAATTGCCCCACTGATTTCGTGCATCGCGGCTTCGGTTGCGGCTCTTGGTTGCAAATGCTCTAATTCCATTTTGGAATGGACGGCTTCCACGACCACAATCGCGTTGTCCACAACAATCCCTATCGCCAAAACCAATGCAAATAAGGTAATCAGATTGAGCGTAATGCCAAAAAATTGCATGAAAAAGAACGTTCCAATCAACGAAACAGGCACCGCAATCGCAGGAATCAAGGTCGAACGCCAATCGCCCAAAAAGATAAAAACCACCAAACCGACCAATATAAAGGCTTCAATCAAGGTGTGAACCACCTTTTCGATGGAAGCATCCAAAAATTTCGATACGTCATAACTAATTTCATAATCCATCCCTGGCGGGAATGAAGCGGCTTTAATTTCAGCTAATTTCGCTTTCACATTCTTGATAACATCACTCGCATTACTGCCGTAAGATTGTTTAATCGTGATTGCGGCAGACCGTTTGCCATTCAATTTTGAATACAAATCGTAATACGAACTCCCAAATTCAACATCTGCTACATCTTTTAGACGCAAAATTTGTCCATCCGACGTGGAGCGTAGAATGATATTTTCGTAACCTTCTTTATTGGTGTAGCGTCCAGGATATTTCAACACGTACTCAAAGGCTTGCGATTTTCGACCCGAACTTTCGCCTGCTCGACCGGGCGATGCTTCCAAACTTTGTTCTTCTAACGCTTTCATCACTTCGGCGGCAGCGATTTTATACGCTAACATACGGTCGGGTTTCAACCAAATCCGCATAGCGAATTCTCGATTCCCCAAAATGTCGGCAACACCCACACCATTAACTTGTTTCAATTCGGATAACAAATTGATGTCGGCGAAATTGAATAAAAACTTTTCATCCAAATTGGGGTCTTTGCTGTACAAATTCACGTACATTAACATATTCGACTCCTCACGGGTGATTTTCACTCCTTCCCGCACCACAATTGGCGGCAATTTGTTAATCACGGCGGCAACCCGATTCTGAACGTTGACTGCCGCAATATTCGGGTCGGTTCCCAAGTGAAAAATACATTGAATCGTCGCTGTGCCGTCATTGCCCGCGTCGGAAGCAACGTATTTGATGCCCGGAATACCGTTAATCGCTCGTTCCAATGGAATCACAACCGCTTTAATCATCAATTCGCCATTCGCACCCGGATATTCGGCACTGATATTGACTTTGGGCGGCGAAATCGTAGGAAATTGCGTAACAGGCAATTGCGTTAACGCCAAAAAACCAAGTAAACTAATGATAAGCGAGATAACAATAGATAATATTGGTCTGGATATGAATTGATTAAACATTATTTTTTTTGTTATGTAAATTGAAAACAGTTAGCAGCCGTTTCTTATTTGAATTAGGAATGAAGGAATTGGAAGGAAGGTAAGGACGCATCTGCTTGATTTCCTTACCTTCCTTCAAATTCCTTCCTTCCTAATTCAAATTATTGCTTGATTAATTGCAAATGCTCAATGACTTCCTTCGCAGGCAGCAATTCCACCTCAATTTTATCATTTTCTTTCACGGTCTGAACGCCTTCCAAAAGAATGGTATCCGTAAGTGACAAACCCGATTCGATGACGTACAAATTCGACAATTTCTGTCTCACAATGATATTTCTGGATTTCACAACATGGTCTTTATCCACCACAAAAACATAAATCTTATCCAACAATTCAAACGTCGCTTTCTGAGGAATCACGAGTACCTTGTTCAACACAACGGGCAATTGCACTTTTCCCGTTTCGCCGTGCTTTAACAGCAAATCGGGATTCGGAAACTTCGCCCGAAAAGCAATACTACCCGTATTTTTGTCAAATTCACCTTCGATGGTTTCAATGACACCTTTATATTGATGCGGTTGACCATTCGCCAAAATCAATGAAATACTTGTTTTTTCCTTATCTTTCCCTTTGGCTTTGAAGTCCAAATATTCCCTTTCGGACACGTTGAAATATGCATAAACCGATTGATTATTCGAGAGGGAAGTCAATAACGTGCTTTCGTCAATAAGGCTACCGACTTTGAATTTCAGTCTATCCACAATACCACTGAACGGCGCGACAATCTTCGTAAACGTCAATTCTGCTTCGGCAACACCTTGTTCGGCTTTGGCTTCGTTGAGTTTGGCGACTGACAATGCCAGTTCGGTTTGCGAGACGATATTTTTGTCCGCCAGCGTCCGTACATTTTGCATTTCAAGCTCCATGATGTTGACTTTTGCTTGCGATTTGGCAAATTCCGCCTCGTATTCACGTGAACGAATGCTAAACATGATTTGCCCAGCTTCAACCCGTTGTCCTTCGTCAATCTTGATACTTTCCAAATAGCCTTTCACTCTTGACCGCACTTCGATGTTTTGCACCGATTGAATTTCGGCAATATAATCCTTCGTCAAAATCGTGTCCATGAGAATAGGTGTGGTCACGGGCAACTTCACCATTTCTTCTTTTTTTGCTTCCTTTTTGTGGTGACAGGCGGTGAATGTAACCGCAGCTATGAGGTTAATCAATAGCAATAAATTTTTCATATTATTTTAAATTATGAAGAGGCAATTGTTCTTTTGTTGCTATAAAATAGGATATAGATTCCATTCTATAGAATGATGCCTTTACGAAAATGCGCACTTTCATAAAGGTTAATACATTCAATATCAATGAATTACGATAAAAGAATATCCATCTGTATAAAGCCCAAAAGGGTCATCGCGGAGCAAACTCCGTTGACCATTAAACATTTGATTAATAATGATTTGGTGCTGAATTTGTGGACTGCTATAGCCTAAATACGCAAAGAAGCAGGAAGATTACAATTCTACGGGAAAAGAATATATGAGCAGTTAGGACTTTACTTAAGAAGTATTTAGGATGGTTTGGTGCTAAAAAAGACTTGTTGTAGGGGATAAATTGCGCCGAAGAATCTTTTTTTCGTTCAGACTCATTGGAATCATCATCTTCGGAAAACGCTTCAAAGAAAGCGTCGAAAAGTAAATAGTTATTGGTTTGTTGCGTGTTGAAAGCGTCGTTGTGTTGCATTACGTTGGAGTAAGATGCCTGTGTCGCACCTTGACCCAAAAAGAAATCTGGCAGCAATAGTGCCAACGTAATGGAAATATAAAATAGTATTTTTTTCATTATTGCGCAAAGATACGCATAGATTGATGTATCGTACTACTTTTTCTTGTTTTTTTGTAATAATTTGCGTTCAGATTAAACCGAAAATAGTTCAATTGAAACAACCTATCCAAAAGGTCGGCGAGGTTGTAACCCTATCCAATACCCACAAAATTTTGCCATTCGTGCAAACCATATCCGCTTTGAGGATACAGACGGAATCCATGTTTAAACTTTAAAATAATATAAAATCAATAGTTTAAATATTTTTTTAATTTCAATCGAATCTCTGGCGTTAATTTCACAGTTGCTTCTGGCAAGATTCTGTAACCGTATGTAGTCTCGCTATCCTCAGGGAGAAAATCAGGTTTGAAAGACCATCATTGGTCTGCCCGACGGCTCTCAAAAGGCTCACAAAAGCGACATCGCAAACTCTAATTTTGAGCATCGGAATCGGTCGTGGATTTTTAGGTGGTTTGGGCGGAAGACCATATGCTCCTTCCATAGACCTGTCAACCACACTATATTCGGTTTCGTTATTTAAATAAGAAATTAAATATCGAATAAATGTGGTATCTCTCGAAATCGCCACCCCTTTCACTTTATAAGACCATTCATTAAAAGCCTCTTGGCTTGGTTGTAAATGGGTATCAAATTGGTATATTTTTTTCAAATAGGTATAAACCTTTGCTTTATTTTCCGTTTTGATAGACCAAGCAAGTGCATTTTTTTCAAGAACCTCTATCATACTACCTGCATAAAGACATTGGAGCAAATCATCTAAAAAATCATTTTCCCAGTAATGTGCAAAAAGGCTTGTTTGACAAGCGATAAATCCTAAAAAAACAATTTTCTTAATGCGTAAATAATTGATTGAATTCATTTTAAATCTTTATTTTGGTTCAAAAGCATGTGAAAAAAAGTGGTCAAAGGCAGCATTGCATCGCCCACCCGCCGCAGGTTGCTCTTTGAACAAAAAGGCTTCTCTATAAGCAATCTCCATTGTAAAAGGCTTCAAATGAGTATCGTTTGGCGTAAATGTAATTGCTGTTTTCAAACTCGAATCCTGCGGTATCAAAAACCAATTCCCTATGATTCTTTTAGGATTTACACCATTGGAGTGAGGTTTATAGGTAAAAAAACCATAATATTTTAATATCCAATACGATAGGATATTTTTTCAAAATGGGAGTCTTGTTTGGAATCATCTCATACCGATTGCCGCTATACACGCACTCCAAGACAAGGCTATCCTTTTCTATCGTCCATTGACCTTTGTGGCTTTTTTCCTTGATTCCATAAATGCCCGTGAGCGAAAAAGTATTTAGACTATCTAATATCAATACCACTTCTTTTTTTTCATCTATGGAAATGCCAACAAGATTTTCAAAATAAGTCCCAATTAATTGTTGATGCACAATCTTGAGGGGTTGCGCCTTTGCCGCAAGGCAAAATAATAGTGCGCTGATGATGCTAATTACTTTCATAATCTATCTTTTTGGGTAATAATTTGGGTAATAATCGGATTTTTTTGAAAAAAAGAAGTCTCCTTTATGAAATGCAAGGATACCTTAAATTCCACACCTTTTTTGTTTGGCTCTCTGACAAATTTTGTAGAAAAGAGTAGGTTTTGGAAACCTTTAAGGTTTCCGAAATCGATGCCACAATCCAGACCACCGCCTTCCGAAATCGTCGAGGTTGCAACCCGAAAATCGGGGCAATCTATGCAGATTGCCCCGATTTTCTTTTAGACCTAATTTTTAACAAATTTAATTTGTTGATGATTCGCTATGAGCGTATAAAAACCTGCGGGTAAGGATTGTATATCAATAGATTGTTGCGTTTGATAGACTCCTTGTAATACGATTTGTCCAGTCATATTGATAATTTTAACAATACACTCTTGCGCATCGTCTGATTTAAGGTAAAAAGCATCCGTCACAGGGTTGGGGACAAGACTCCATAAAGTCCTCTTTTCGACCTCTTGTGCTGCGGTCGTGCCACACGGAACAATAGCAAACACGTTTCGAGAGGTACGCGTATTATCGCCAAGTTGTCCATACGTATTATCGCCCGTCATCCAGAGCGAGCTATCTGAACGAATGACTGCCATCGAACCACCTGAAAATCGAGTCGTAAAGGGCGTAAGCACAGCACTGATAATTTTTTTAAACTCAGGTCTATTAATGAGGGTACTATCGCCTAACTGTCCAGAACTGTTTGAACCAGTTCCCCAAATGGATTTATCCGCTTTGCAAGCAAAGGCAGTTTGGTTATTTTTACTCACAGAGATATGGATCCAATCATTATCCGTACCCACACGGGTAGGCGTAGTGATTGGACTGCTCAGTAAGAACGCACTTCCCAAACCTAAAACACCAAAGTTATTTTGACCCCATCCCCATAAAGAACCATCCATTTGGATGCCCATGATGCTATTATTTCCAACATCTACTTGTTGCCACCGGCTTGTCGTGACAACGCGTTTGGGTGCTAAGACCACATTCGTGGTACCAACTCCCAAAGAACCATTAGAATTGAGACCCCATGCGTACAAAGAATCTTGGTTCGTCAAAGCGATGGAAGTATTATCTCCCGCAAGGGCAACTTTCCACTGATTGGAAGTACCGATTTGGGTTGGTACGGTGTAAGAGATGTAATTGCCATGTCCCAATCGTCCGCCGACATTATCGCCCCAAGACCAGAGGGTACCATTCTGTTTCAATCCCAAACAATGAGCATATGCTGCCGAAATGGTTTTCCAATCGCTATCAGTACCCACTCGGGTAGGGACTAATACCATCGTTGTATTTCCATTGCCTAACTGACCGACTCCATTGTAACCCCATGACCAAAGACTCCCATTATTTTTTATCGCCATCGAAAAATAACTGCCTGCACAAATGGTTTTCCAATCGTTATCGGTGCCAATTTGAGTCGGTCTCTTGGTCATCACGGATCCGCTTGAAGTGCCATCACCCAATTGACCATAATTATTAAAACCCCATGTCCATAAAGTGCCATCGGATTTAAGAGCAAGCACATGTCCAGCACCAACCGATACAGAACGCCAACAGGATTGACCTTGTAATGCCCCACCCAAGCATGCTATAAAACTTAGGATTAATAAAATTTGCTTTGTCATACTGATTAAAAATTTAAAATTAAAAAAGGAATGTGAACTTTTAGAAGATGAAAGACAGAAGCAAATTCCACATAAAAATAATTTTTATGCGATACAAATTATTTTTGTGTTACTTGTGCATGAGCAGTCCAAACCATTATGGTTAGGATTATTACAATTATTTTTTTCATCAATTCGTTGTATTTTTAAAATCTATGTTAAAAGATGCAAGTGCTTTTTTTTCCATACCCATTTCAAATGGATTTGCAAAAAAACTTTTCATTTCAAACAACATTTGAAACATTCTTTTTTAAGTTTTTCTACGATTAAAATCTCCGGAATGGAATTAAATCGGTTTGCGCAGAGAGCGTGTTGACGCAAAAGGCGCATAGGAAGCATTGGAAAATAATTTTAAGCTGCATAGGAAACACTTTATTGGAAGGATGCAGACCTGTCACAATTTCCATAAAAAAAAATATTCTATGGAAACGGATTCATTATTGCATCGTTGCAATGCGTGGAATTTTGTTTCAAGCAAACGTGACTTCAAGTTTCCAAACGTTATCCATGATTATTTATCTTAATTTAATTTTATATGAAAAATTTAACAATGCTGAAAAGGCAGTTTTTTATTATCCGCAAAAACGAATCGTGGTGAACTTTTAGAAACAAATTTCACTTATGTAGAAGCAGGTTATGTCGTGCATGACACCCTTTTTAAGAATACAATCTCAAATCGAATAAAATGATTAAACGTTTTATTATTGGCACATTGAGCCTTTTTTCCTATACAACCGTGTAATTTAAAAATGAATTTGTCTTTATTTAAAAAGATATAAATGAAAAAAATATTGATAATCAATCTATTATGGATGCTTCAAAGTGCCGTGTACGCTCAGTTCGTATTGGAAAACACGTTTGACCCACATGAAATTGTGAGTGATGTGGCGGTCACTTTCAAACATTTTGGCAAAAAAAAATATGGTGTAAACAATGTCGAAGGCATTTTAAACTTGTACAATCTTGACCAAACGATTTGGCGACGCATCCCTGTCCCTAAAGTGAAAGGTTATAAAATGAATATTGTAGCTTATATATCGGATGATATTTTCGATTTAAATTCAAAAATAGAATATATGGCTTATTACCATTGTGAAGCCTTTCCTATCGTGAGTCCTGAACAAATTCAAATTGTTTTCAATGAAGATGGTGTTGTTTTGTTTGAAAATCGCGCCAAAGGAAGACCCCATACCATGTACACGAGCAATATGTATATCGCTGCCGACTTGGAAAAAGATGGCAAGTATCATTACAAATTGATTGTGAATAATATGGAATTGACCATGGATACCTTGACGGCTTATAAAGAATGGTCTTTTTCGGATTCGCTCAAAGTTGGAAACACCACTTTTCGACAAGATACCAAAGGTTGGGATTACAAACAGACTACGAAAGTGGGTGACATTTATTGGCAAAAATTGAAATACGCGCTTGTAGGCGTGATTGATATGCCTGTTTATGCAGCAACACAACCGTACATTCCGCCTACTCAACCGACTCAACCTGTTGTGAATCAAGTAGATACGATTAAGAAAATAACGATTGTGTATGATACACTCTATCGCCACATTGCCGAAGTTTATAGCACGCAGTACAAAACGGTGGTTGTGGATACGGTTTACATAACGCATTCCCGACCTGCGCCGCCGCCGCCACCTACGTTGAAAGACATGATAGAAAAATTGGATATTGGTAAAAATTTGCGTTTGGAAGATGTCTGCTTTCATCAATCGCTTGCGGAATTATTGCCTGAAGCGTATCCTACGTTGGATGAATTGGCGCAGACGATGTTGGAAAATCCAAATATAAGAATCTTGTTGGAAGGGCATACTTCTAATGAAGGCGTTGAAAAGGTGAATATTGTGTTGTCGGTACAGCGTGTGGAGCGCGTGAAAGCCTATTTGGGAGAGAGCGGTGTTGCGGCAGACCGCATTGAACATGTTGGTTATGGGTCTAAATATCCAATTATAGACCACCTTACGCCCGAACATCGCAAAAAAAATCGGCGCGTTGAAGTGAAATTATTGCAGCGACGTTGAAAATGGCTATTTTTGTAGGTTTTGTGTATTCGCTACCGCATGCAGGGGTGCGCTTCTATATCCTAATCTTAATTTTTGTCATATAATAAGCAAAAATAGCTAAAAACAGGTTTAGGTGAACTACCTTTGCAAAAAAATTTAAGAATCCATAAAATAACGATGCAAAAGTTCTTTCTTGTTTTAACGATTACATTTCTTACACTCCAAATGGGGTATGCTCAACAAAGCGATAGCACTCAATCCACAACTGTTTTTTCGGGTCAAGTAGGCGTTACCAATAATGGTTTTTCGATTATCCCTTCCTTTTCTTTGAATAGTCCTGCTGCAATTCTGTCTTGTTCGGTGCGAAAAAACAAACTCTCTTTTGAACCCGATATTCGGCTCGTGCCTGATGCTTCCAAAGGAAGCATGTTATTTTGGTTGCGGTATCGTTTGGTGGATCATCCGAAATTCAAACTAAGATTGGGAGCGCACCCTGCGTTTTCGTTCATACACCGCAACATCATCATGAATGGCAATACAACTAAAATTACAGAAATGTTGCGATTTGGGGCGTTTGAAGTCGTGCCAAGTTATCAGATTAAACCGAACTGGGGCATCAGTGCTATGTATTTGCAGGGTCACGGGCTTCAACAACATGGTCCGCAATTGACCAGAGCGTTGTTTTTGAATACCCAATTTTCAAATATCCAATTAGCAAAACAACTTCGTTTTCATTTGTTTCCCTCTGTCTTTTTCTTAAATACGGATGGCTATAAGGGCGATTACTTGGCGGTCACAGGCGTTTTAGCCCATACAAAATTGCCTTTTACGTTGCAAGGTACTATCAATCAAACCTTTAAATCCGATATTCCCAACAATCAAGATTTTATGTGGAATGTGATGGTGGCTTATAATTTTAGGCAAACATTCAAGAGCGTAAAACAATAAAGGGAAACGCGCATCGCAGTCGGAAAATTTATCTCCCGACTGCGATGCGCGTTGTAAATTGGGTATGCGCCCTGTTCAGTAGAGTTGCCTTTCATTTGAAAAATTATTTTTAACTTTGCCCACTTTAATCATTCCGAAATCCGCATTTCAAAAAATCCGAATGGCTTACAACAATATCCGAGAAGAAGAATTAAAAAATAAAGTCGCTAAAGACTTTTTCAACGCCTTTGATTGCACTAAAATCGTCGGTAATCTTGATTTTTGCGTTACGTTGCCGTCCAAATCGCTCAATCCGCTTTTTGAAGTCGAATCGCTCTTTTGGGCAGAAGCCAAAAAAGGCAAAGCTGAAATTACAAAATCTATTGTCCAACTCATTTTAACCGTCGGTAAAGCCCGAACTTTCGATAAATTTTTGCCGCCTGCTTTTTTGGGCGCGTTCGATGCGGAGAAAATTGCCTTCATGCCGTATAATGACATTCATGAGATTTTTTACCAAAATGATTTTAATTGGAATGTCACGCCGTCGAACCACGAAACCAAAGAATTTAAACAAATCTATCATACCGTTGTTCAAAATATTGAGGATAATGCGTTGGTTTTCTTTTTTGAAACCGATGCGGGCGATTTGAGACAATTTATTAAAACGAATTTTAGGGCGGGGCTATCTGCTACCTCCAAAATACTGATTGATAAGAATAATTTTATGGTCATTTACAATAAATGGCTCTCGGCGGTCAAACCTTCGATTGCGTTGAATTGGGATTTGGCTAAGAAAAAAGGCATTATTGATGGCGATTTTTATCTGGCGGATTTGCTTTCGCATGAAAATCAGACGTTGAAAGAAAAACTTTTTGTGTTGCTCCAGCAATCCAAGTACGAATTAGACCGTAATTTGGATGAAACGGGCTTTTTCACGCAGAAAACCGCTTCGTTTAACGATAAACAAAAAGCGCATATTCAGTTTTGGAACAAATATGAGCGTCCGCCCAAACAAGAATATTGGGATTACATTGTGCAACGCCGTGATTTGCTCGTGCCGCAAGACGTGCGCGAACGAAAAGGTAGTTTTTTCACGCCGCAAATTTGGGTCGAACTGTCGCAGCGATATTTGACCGATGTGCTTGGCGATGATTGGCAAGATGACTATTATATTTGGGATTGTGCCGCAGGAACGGGCAATTTATTGGCGGGTTTGGTCAATAAATATCGCATTTATGCTTCGACGCTTGACCGTCAAGATGTGGATGTTATCAAAGACCGCATCAAAAATGGGGCGAATTTGGTAGAAAATCATGTTTTTCAGTTCGATTTTTTGAATGATGACTTTGATAAATTGCCGAAATCATTGAGAGACATCATTAATGACCCCGAAAAA
>JAAFJT010000074.1 GCA_013298955.1 Chitinophagales bacterium | reverse complement strand
AAAAATTTCATATATTCATTTCATACCTTCCAAAAACGCAATAATGCCGTTTCAATCGCCAAAAAAAGCAATGCCGCAATGATGCACCACCGCCATAAAATAACGCCTTGATTGCGCTCGCCAACAATGGACGTTAGATTAGAATCAGCGGTTCCGTCCATAATTTGTAAATTATTACGAACAAATTGTTTCAAATCTGCATTTCCAAAATATTCTAAGGAAGATTCGCGCCTATCAAAATTGAACGCATATTTATGCAAAATCGAATCGGGTTTCACGTATAAATTGTAAAAACCAGCATCTTTGATGCCTTCTTTCACCCCCAAAAGAGCCTTACTTGCCGCAATTCGTTGTTCTGGAATAAATTCTTCGGTTCGACCTTTGAGTTTAAACGCCGTTTCGCCCACGATTCCTTTGCTATCCGCCTCAATATAATCGTCTTTTCCAATCATATAAGCTAATTTATTATCTTTTGCGGAAGAAATCGCTGCTTTGTACAACATCGGAACAAACACTTCTCCGTTCCGCGCCAAATCATTGTATTTTTCGTCCAAAGGCGCGGCGCAAAGGTACAAATGCCCATTTCCAACTTTATTTTTAGTGAAAAAATGCGTTCCATCCCGATAACTCAATAGATTTTCACCACTCCGATTGCGCAAACCAAAATTGCCTTGCGTAACAGGTAGTTTCATATTAGGCGATTTTTGCAAATATACATCCTTGAAAATGAACTCCTCTGTATTCATTTGCGCCACTTCGCGGGTATTATTTTCAAATGTTTCTAAAATATTGGCATTTACGCCATTTAAAAAACCTGTGTAACTGCCCAAATTCGCATTCGGCGCGGGAAAAGCAATCACATTACCCCCATTTTTCATATACGTCCCCAATTCACTCGCCAAACCAGAGGAAATATTGGACAAACCATTTAAAACAATCATTTGATAGGTCGCAAATTTGGAATATTCCAACCCATTGACGTTTTGATTCATCACCCGAAATAATCGATTGCCCGCCAATGCTGCATCCAAATATCGATTTGGTGCGTTTTCATGAATAGTCAAAATATTAATAAAGGAAGGCACGTTGAACGCAAAATAATATTTGTCATCAAATTGAATCGGATAATCTGTTAATTCCAAAACGGCTTCATGCCAGCCTGTACGCAAAATAGTGATATTCACCGTATCGGTCGCAGAAGACATGGCAGGAATATTAAACGTGCCAACAGGTTTGGTTTGACCATCATATTGCAAGGTCAATTTCACATTTTCAATATTTTCATTGGTAAAATTGGTTATTTTAACCACTAACGCATTCGTTTGATTCATCATTTGTACAGGTGCTTCAAACCAAGCCGAATCAATCGCAATATTTTTTTCCTGCACCGCTTCCAAAGGCACTAAATGAATCTCCGTCGCAGAATCTTTAAATTTAGAAAAATCACATACATTTTTTTGAAAATCCGAAACGACAAAAGCGGTCTGATTCACCGATTTCGACGCATGTAAGGCTTGATTTTGCCGCGTCAAAATTTTTGACATTTCGCGCACCGCAGGCGACGATTTGATTTCATCAATAAAACGCAATGCATCTTCTTTACCCACCAATCGCTGATGTCTTCCTTCAAAATCATTGGTCAAAATTTGAAAACGGTCTGTATTTGCATAAGCTGCCACAATCTCCCGACCGCGCTGTTTTGCCTTTTCCAAAAGCGACACATCTTTACTTAACGCGCTCATACTGAATGAGTTATCAATGAAAACACTGACCGCTTGTTCCCCTTTTTTGACGGCTCCCGCTTTGGGCAAGAAGGGTTGTGCGAAGGCTAAAACCATCGCCGCTATTGCCGCCGCCCGCGACAACAAAACCAACAAATTGCGCAATTTCGACCGCGCCGAAGTTTCTTCTTTGACTTCTTTCAAAAAACGGACATTCGTAAAATACACCGTTTTAAACCGCCGAAAGTGGAATAAATGAATGATGACAGGTATCGCAATTGCCGCCAAAGCGGTTAAAAATAAGGGAAATACGAATTGCATATTTTGTAATGTGTGTAATAGCTTGAAATTAGATGGCTATGCTTTTTCACTCCAAAAAGAGCAAAAGCAATGACTTTCGCTCTTTTTGTGGCAAAAAGAGTGCAAATTAATCTTTTTTATACGGTCGTACCAATATTTTGTTATTGTGCCATATCATTTTGCGCTTTTCGGCGCAAAATTCGATACAATGTGTATTCTTCCCATGCGTATAACAACTCCGTTTCATACTTCGATTGCAACACATTTTCTACCTTTTTTTGAAAAACTACGATTTTTTGTTCTAATTTCATATCATTTAAAAATAAACTATCTTTGACAACATCGCTTGTATGTTCGCCTGACAATTTGTAACCTTTTTGATTATACATCCGCATCGTAAACAAAAAATGGGCAACATAACTATTATGTGCCAGTGTATATTCGCGCCAATCAGGTCGAACATCTGCCAAATGTCGAACCAATAAACCATATTTTTGTTCCACATCTTTTTCACTCGTCCAATAAATTTTCAAAAAGAGTTGTTGATAGGGCAATATAAAAAAGAAAAGAATGAAGCAAAAGCCATATAAAATAGGGCGCAATTGGGATGAATGGTTTGAAAATCTTCCAATCAATTGCCTGTATAAAAACGATAATCCAATCCCAACTAACATCGCCAATAAGGGATAGATGGGCGCATCATACCAGCCATTCGCGCATCCATTGGAAATAATGATTAAAAATGAACCAATTACACATAATAAAAGTCTTGTAAATCTTTTTTCATCCGTTTGATTGGAATCAATTCCAATCAATAAACTGAATGGCAATAGTTGCCACAAGGCGAAAAAATGACTTTCATAAGAAATTTGTTTAATGTAAAACCACTTATCCGAAAGGATGGTAAACGTATTATTCTGCGCCGTATTCGTGTAACGCGGCAACATTTCCATCCGCCAAACATCTTGAAAATGTCCGGGATGCAAAGATTCGCAAATGCCGTAATACCCACAAACGATACTGATAATGATACTCGTAGCAAGGTAAAAAGATTTGTTTTTTAAAATCAAAACGACCTTTTTAGAAAGCAACGCATATAAGAAAAAGCCGGGCAGCCACAAAAAACCAACAATACTTTTGGTCAAAACAGCTGCCGTCGTTGCGATGGCGAATCGAATAAAATGTTTATTTAAATCATTATCAATGCTTTTTGTATAAAAATTTTTAATAATAAAATAAAATTCAAACAAACTCCACAATAATAAAAAACTCAACAAAGCATCATGGTCGCCTGTCCGTGAAACATGTTGCCGAATAAATCCTTCCGAAACAATCAACGCCAAACCTGCAAAAAAACCACCTTCCAGATTTTTTAATTCATTTTTAAAAAACGAATACATCAAATACACAATGCCCAAAGTAGCCAATGCAGAAGGCAGTCGAACCGCTAAAACATTGATTCCCAATAGTTTAAAAAATAGAATTTGCACCCACATCAACAAAACAGGCTTGGTTTCCCAATTATCTGCTACGCCAATGTAATGTCGGACGAACCAATCGCCATTATTCATCATCTCCATAGCGGCAATCGCATTGCGTGATTCGTCCCACATTTGAATCGGCAACATGTCCAATTTTAAAAAAATTGGAAGGCATATCGCTATGAAAAACAAGGTATTTAAAACATATTTTTGGATTTGCATTATCTTATTCGTTCATTTCATCTTTTTTGCTTTCACTTTCCAACACATTCGCGCCTTTCAGCACCCATTTTGATTTTCCATCATAATCGCCAACACCCATGAAACCATTTTTAGTACCTGTTGGTTTGAAAATTTGTTTTTTAAACCAAAATTTACCATCCGCACTTTGACTATCAACTTTAAAAACAAAAAGTTTATTTTCTTCTTGTACCACTGCGGTTTCAGGCACTGCCCAACCTGTGGCATTTTGAGTTTGAATCATGGCTGTCACTTGCATCTCGGGCAGAATCATCGTCCCTTTTGGCGGCTCAAAGGTAACATGTAAAAGGATTGTTTTCTGAATCGGGTCGATTTCTCGACCGATAAATTCAATTTTTCCCGTCACTTCTGGAATATTTGGGTCCACAAAATGCAGGCGAACTGCTTGATTTTCTCGAACCAATTGCAAATCGCGTTCATATATAAAAATGTCCGCATGCAAATCATCCAAGTTTTTAATGTGAGCTAATTTTGCGCCTTCTGATACAGTCGTACCAAGATTGACTGGAAAATGCTCCAAATAACCCGAAATCGGTGCAAACACTTGAATTTTAGTAATAATATCATTGTCCGATAAATCCAAAATGGAGATGCCCGCTAATTTCAAACGGGCTGCACTTGTCTTCAAAACCACATTTTGATAAGCAATCTTGCCTTCGACTTCTTGTAGATTTTTCTTCGCACCCACATTTTCTTGATTTAAAACCCGTTGTCTATCAAGCTCTTGCGTTAAAAAAGACAATTCACTTTTGGCTTTCCAATAATCTTGTTGCCAATTAATGATTTCGGGCGTGGTCAATTCCATCAACAATTGCCCTTTTTTGACAGGCTGCCCTTCTTTGACAAAAAATTTATCGACCGTCCCGCGATATGTGCAACTCGCATCCGCCATCGCGTTTGCCAAAATCGTGACTTTGCCGTTTGCCGTGATGCCGCCTTCTAATGCCTGTCGCGTCGGTTTGCCCAATTCGATGTGCATCAATTGCAATTGCGCCGAATCTAAGGCGATGTGCGTTTCCTTTTTAGCGGTTGCTGCTTCTAATGCAGGTGCTTCTTTTTTGGATTGACACGCTATTATGATTAAAAAAAATATTGATAAAATATTGATTTTCATTGTTTTAATTTTATTTTTTATCCAAGCCATGTAGCAACAAAATACGCTGTTCCTGCTGCTGCCGCGCCTATCAATGCTGTGCGAAACGCACCCGAAATTGGATTTTGACCAATAATTTTATTTTTAAAATAGCCAAATATAAGCAATGCAACTAATGTGATTGCCACTGACCAGCGAAAACTAACCGTCGTTTCATCAAAAAACCAATAGGTACTTAACGGAATCATCCCGCCAACAATGTACGCACCGCCAATATTCAAAGCCGATTGTCGCGCCCTATCAGGGTCGGGTTTTTCCAAACCGAGCTCAAAACGCATCATAAAATCCACCCATTTGTCACGGTCTTTTGCCAATGCTTCTACCACAATTTGTTGGTGTTCCGCGCTCAAACCGTACTCGGCAAAGACTTCGCGCACTTCCTCTTTTTCGCGTTCGGGATACAAATAGGTCTCATCATACTCGCGTTTGAGTTCGGCATTGTAATGATCAACCTCCGTTTTGCCCGCCAAATAGCCGCCCAATCCCATCGCAATCGAGCCAGCAATGATTTCCGCAATGCCCGCCGTGAGGATAATTTTGTTATTCGCCACCGCGCCACTCAATCCAGCCGCCAATGCAAACGGAACGGTCAAGCCATCCGACATGCCGATAACGATGTCGCGTAAAGTGTCAGAACTTTTAAAATGCTGCTCGTGATGCAAATGAGTATCCATTGTTATTTTTAAAATATTGATTATCAGTAATTTTTAAATATTTATTTAAAATAATTTAAATAAATGATTGCTTCATTGTACGCTTTCAAAGCGTTCAAATAGCCTAATTGCACTTCAAAGGCTTGTCGCAAACTTAAAATTTCCGCAAATGCTTCAAGCTCGCCTGCTTTGCGGGCTTTTTGAGTGCCTTGTAAAATCGTTGCCGCTAAGGGCAATTGCTCTTTTTCGTAAAAAGCCAATTGATTATCAGCGATTTTGAACTCATTGACATACTTTTGAAACAAATTTTTTAATTCAAAATCAGTCAGTTCGGCTTCCTTTTGCGCGATTTGAATGGATAATTCGGCGGATTGAATTTGCGCATCTAACGGTTTAGTCCAAATCGGAACATAAACACCCAATCGAAATACAGGAAATTGGAATTGTGCAGAAAACAATTGGTTCAAACCTGCAAAAAAAGTAGGCATTTTAACCATTTTTTGTTGCTCAAACAATGCTTTTTCCAATATAATATTTTGCTCATTGCGCATTTGAATCGGCAAAGCTCGATTTGGAGTGGTTATCAATGAAGTGATAATGCGTTTTTGAAACGTATCGCTTGTTTGAATATTGGAGGTCATCAAAAAGGCTTCTAAAGCGGTGCGACTATTTTCTACTTCCAATTCGGAAATGCGAAACGCTTGATGCACCGTTCTATGAAAACTCTCCAAATTTAATTGCTCTAAACCCGAAATTTGACCCACTTTGTATTGCGTTGAAACAATTCGATGGAGTTCTTGAAATAAACTATCTTGGTTTTTTAAATAACTATTTTTGGTTTTGTAAAACAAAAAATGTTGATATAGCAGGCGCGTGTGTAAAGCAATATCGTAAATAGCCACTTCCTTTTCCGCTTTGGCAACCTTGATTTTTTGTTTTAAGGCAATTTCATTTTGTTTATACGTTTTTGGCAGTGCAAAATTTTGTTCGATGCCCAAATTAAACCATTTATTCGGTACATCTGCATAAACTAATGGTTGTGGAATGGCTCGCGCCGTCTGTACTAAAATTTCCGCTTGCCGAATATTCAAGGAATTTTTTGCTAATTGCGGATGTTTTTGCAAAGCTAAATCAATCGCTGCTTGTTCCGAAAGGAGCGATTGCGCAAAATTTATTTTTGTAAAAAAGCAAATTTTTAAAATTAAAAAAAAGAATTTATGATTTTTATAAAATTTCATTTTGATATTTTGTTTCATTATTTTGAATCAGGAATAAAGGAATTGTAGGAATTAAGGAATGCGCCCTTAATTCCTACAATTCTTTCATTCTTGATTCAAATTTATTTTTTTACTTTTGGGTATTGAAAAAAATGAGTACAGAATCGGTAATATAATTAAAGTCAATAATGTGGCGGTGATTAAACCGCCGATAACGACCGTTGCTAATGGTTTTTGGACTTCCGCGCCCGCACCTGTGGCAAGTGCCATTGGAAAAAATCCTAAGGATGCGACCGTTGCCGTCATAATGACAGGTCGAAAACGGTCGGATACACCTTGTAATATTCTTTTTTGATTATCTAAAATATTGACATTCAATTGATTAAAACGGGCAATCAAAACCATTCCATTTAAAACAGCCACTCCAAACAACGCGATAAAACCAACACCCGCCGAAATACTAAACGGCATCCCCCGCAAAACCAATGCCCACACGCCGCCAATCGCGGATAACGGGATTGCCGTGAAAATGAGCAAACTTTGGCGTAAATCATTGAAAGTCAAATACAAAAGCAGTAAAATTAACAATAATGCCGCAGGGACAACGATTTGAAGCCGCGCTTTTGCATTTTCCAAATTTTCAAATTGTCCGCCGTATGCAACCCGATAACCTGTTGGTAAAACCACTTTTTTGTTTATTTTCGCTCGAACATCTTCGACCACACTTTGCACATCCCGCCCGCGTACATTCAAATTGACATTGACACACCGTTCATTATTCTCCCGATTCACTGCCATCGGACTCGTTTGAATCTTAATATCTGCCAAATATTTCAATGGAATTTGAACGCCTTGAGCATTTGTTATCACTAATTCGCTTATATCGGCGGGAGTCTGCGTTTCGGGGTTATTCAAACGAACTGTAATATCAAATCGCCGATTGCCCTCATACAAAACACCCGCTTTTTTGCCCGCAATCGCCATTTGCAACACATTATTGACGCTTTCTACCGTCATCCCGTACCGCAATAACGCGGCTCGACGATACGTCACGAACAATTGTGGCATGCCTTCCGCTTTGACCAAACCGACATCCGTTGCACCCTCAATGCCTTGAATGGTTTTCTCAATTTGCGCCCCAATTTCCGCTAATTTTTCCAAATCCGAACCCAACACTTTGACCATAATATCCGTCTTAGCACCTGTCATTAACTCATTGAATCTCATGGCAATAGGTTGTTGAATGCTCGTAAAAATACCGGGTACTTTTGCTAAAATACCGCCTAAAACGGATTCAAATTCGGCTCTATTTTTACACCGTTTCCAGCCTTTTCGGTCTTTCATTTTCAAAACTAAATCCATTTCTTCAATGCTCATTGGGTCTGTCGGTACTTCGGACGCGCCCATTTTACCATTTGTCAACAAAATTTCATTGGGAAATTCTTTTCGCAACAACATACCTACATCCTTTCCAACTTCAATCATTTGGGACAAGGAAGTACCCGGCATCATGCGGATTTCTACCACAAAATCGCCTTCATCTAACTCTGGAATAAACTCGCCGCCAATCCCTTGATATAACCAAATTGTGAACATAGTTGCCAAAATCGTGATGCTTAAAACGATTTTTTTAAAGCGCAAGGCAAATAGCAAAACGGGTTCATATAAACGATGCAATTTTTGTAAAAATCGGTCTGCAAAATTTTGATGTGCGTGTCCAGATTGTTTTAAAAACATCGCTGCCATCATTGGTATATACGTCAACGATAATATGAATGCCCCAATCAAGGAAAAAATGACCGTTAAAGCCATCGGTTTAAACATTTTGCCTTCAATCCCTGTCAACAAAAGCAACGGAATATACACAATCATAATGATAATTTCCCCAAACATGGCACTTTGCCGAATTTCGACGGCAGCTTTGAAAATCGTCGATTCAGTCGAAGCCGATTCGGTTTCAAGGTTCGTATCTAATTGATTTTGAGTCTTTTGTGATAATCTTGTAATGATATTTTCAATGATAATCACCGCCCCATCAATGATAAGCCCAAAATCAATGGCACCAAGCGACATTAAATTGCCCGACACATTGAATAAAACCATCATGGAAATCGCAAATAACATGGACAACGGAATCACCGAAGCAACGATTAAGCCCGCCCGCAAATGTCCTAATAGTAAAACCAATACAAATATGACAATCAAACCGCCTTCTAATAAATTGACCAAAACGGTGTGAATCGTGCGGTCAATCAATTCTTCTCTATCCAAAAAAGAGACAATTTTTAATCCTTTGGGCAATGCTTTTTGAATCGTTATCAATCTTTTTTTGATATTCAAAATCGTTTGGCGACTGTTTTCCCCTTTTAACATCAAAACAATCCCGCCTGCGGTCTCGTGGTCATTTTGAACCATCGTTCCAAAACGAACTGCTGAACCTTCCTCTACCGTTGCAATGTCTTTGATAGCGAGTGGATTCGACCCATTATTTTTAATGAAAATACTTTTTAAATCCTCTAAATTCGTTGCAAGTCCAACACCTCTAATGAAATACAGGTTATTGTTTTTCTCAATATAAGCTGCTCCTGTATTGGCATTGCCCGCTTCCACTGCTTTGAAAACTTCATCTAAGGTGACTCCATTGGATTTTAATAAAATTGGATTTACTCGAACTTGATATTGTTTTAAATGACCGCCAAAACTGCTGACTTCGGCAACGCCTTCCGTCCCCAATAATTGCTTTTTGACCACCCAATCTTGAATCGTCCGTAATTCCGAAAGGGAAAAAGAAGTATCTTTGGGGTCTATCGGTTCGATGCTATATTGGAAAATCTCCCCCAAACCAGTCGTCAAAGGCAACAATTGCGGCGTTCCAAACCCTTTCGGAATGTCTTCGCGGACTTGAAGCAGGCGTTCCGAAACTTGATTGCGCGCCCAATACGGGTCAATCGCGTCTTTGAAATCCAACGTGACGATGCTCAGACCAAACTGAGAAACCGACCGAATGTTTTCCAACCCTTGAATGTTCGCCATCGCCAATTCTATCGGATAGGTAACAAATTGTTCCATTTCCACAGGGGCGAGATTGGGCGTACTCGTCACGACATTGACCTGATTATTCGTTACATCAGGAATCGCGTCTAAGGGCAATCGGCTCAATGAGTGCATGCCCCAGCCAATCCATGCAATGATTAATGCAATGATAATGACTTTATTATGTATTGAAAATTGTATAATGCGATTCATAAACTTTATATTAATTTAACATATAGGACACATAGGGATACATAGAACACATAGAACCCTATGTGTTCTATGTACCTCTATGTGTCCTATGTGTTAAAAAAAGGAAGCAAAATGGAATCGCGGAGGCTGGAAAATGGACTTTAGATTTTGAGAATCATGCCATGATTTCAAAATAAAATATTGTTTAAACTGGATTTTATCCGAATAAAAGAGGGCATATTGCAAGACAATAGGCATTGTATAAGACACAAAATGTTCAAATGCGGGTGCGTGAATGTTTTTCAATGGCAAATCGCCATGCCGACTGGCATCTAATTGTTGATGCGCCGCATCTGCATAGTGCATTTTTAAAAAATGAAAAAAAGTAATATTCGGATTTTCGGTTTGGTGTTCTTGAAAGTGATGTATTAAGAAAGGAATTTTAGCCAATTCAGGTAACAATTGATTACCCGAAAGGAGTTGCAAAGACAGCAATAGTACTAAAATTCCTTTCATACAAATCGTTGATTACAAATGATTTACTAAACAAATACAATATCTGAACTCTGCCACAAATAGCGTTCTTTGATAATGCCAAGATGGTGCAACGTATGCCCTAAAATCGCATAACCCAATGCGCGAGTGGACATCGGATTAGAGCTAACCGTCCCAATTTCTGAAAGATTTTCTTCCGAAAACGTTTTAAAAAGCTCAATCGTCGCGGTTCGGACGGCTGCATATTCGCGCAAAATAGCACTCATATCGCGGTCATTAGCATGCGCATTCCATGCAAAATTATTTTCATCGAAACTTGGAAGCGGCGTTTTATCTTTGCGGGCAATCCGCATTGCGCGGTACGCAAACACGCGTTCTGTGTCGGATAAATGCACAATAATGTCTTTAATCGTCCATTTGCCCTCCGCATAGCGAAATTCTAATTGGTCTTGAGACAGATTCTGCACTAATAAAGCGGTTTTTTTTTGAGAAGTTGCCATCATTTCCACTAAATTGCCTTCGGGAACGAGGTCAATATACCGTTTGTAAAAAGATGGAAATTCAGAAGCTATTGGTTTTGCCATGATAATTTAGTTATTTTTGGATTGTTCGTGCAAAGATACGCAAAATTGGAATAAAACGATTGAAAACCCTTAAAAATAATCTTTTTTGAGTATCTTGATAGGGTTTTCCATAAAAAAAACAAGTTGCAAAGCCGAATTTCGGAAAGGCTTTCGTATATTTGCGCCGAAATTACCCTTAGTAAGTGTTATGATAGTTAATTTTTATTAACCAATTTCCACAATTTTTATATTTAAATGAAAAAAACTCTTCTCACTCCATTGAACAACAGTATGCGTACACTGTGGGTTGCCCTTGTCCTATTGATGGCGGGCAGTCTCTCCGCACAAGTCACAACTTCCAGTATTGGAGGAGTGGTTTCTGATTCAAAAACGAACGAAACCTTGATTGGCGCAGGGGTGACCCTTGTACATGTCCCATCAGGTTCTCGGTATAGCGGTGTTACCAACGAAGCAGGACAATATTCGATTCCAGCAGTGCGTGTTGGCGGACCTTACACGCTGACTGCCACTTTTGTCGGTTACAAAGAAGTGGTTATCAAGGATATTTATGCGGCACTTGGTACGACGACGACCGTGAGTTTTCAATTAGGTACCAACGAAAATGTCATAGATGCCGTCACTGTAACGGCGGATAGATCGGAATCCAATTCCAAAACAGGGGCTGCTACCACCGTCAATAGCAAACAATTGGCAGCATTACCGTCGATTGGGGCGCGTTCCATGAACGATTTTACGAAATACAATGCACAAGGCAATGGTCGTAACTTCAATGGTCAAGACAGTCGTTTGAATAATATTACGATTGACGGTTCTGTGTTTAATAATGGTTTTGGACTTGGAAGCCAAGCAGCAGCTGGTGGGCGGACTGGTTCGACAGCCATTTCGATGGATGCGATAGAGGAAATTCAAGTCAATGTTGCACCCTATGATATTCGTCAATCGGGTTTTGTGGGCGCGGGCGTGAATGCCATAACGCGTTCTGGAAACAATGATTTTTCGGGTTCGGTTTATACAACGACCCGAAATCAGGATAATGTGGGTAGAAATGCCCGCAACTTACCTGTTAATATCGCTAATTTTAGTGAAAACATCCTTGGAGCGCGGATTGGCGGCGCTCTTGTGAAAAATAAATTATTTTTCTTTGCCAATTATGAAAGACAACGCCGTGTGGATCCGGGTACGCCGTATGTAGCGGTTGGTTCTTCCAATGTAGGCAGCGCGACCCGCGTTTTGAAATCAGATATGGATGGATTGCGCACGTATTTGAAAGATAAATTTGGGTATGAAACGGGCGAATATGAAAATTTCAATTATTTGACCAATTCCGATAAATTATTGGTTCGTTTGGATTACAATATCAACGATTACAATAAGTTAAATGTTCGGTATTCTCAACATAAGTCACAAGCAGATTTGCCTATTTCCAATTCAAACTCATTAGGTTTTGGGAATCGGACTTTAAGGGCTGAATCCATGGCATTTGAAAACTCCGGATATTATCAAAAAGATAATACGACCTCTTTTGTAGCGGAGTTGAACTCTATGTTGGGTTCAAAACTATCGAATACTTTTATTGCAAGCTACAATTTGCAAGATGAAGACCGCGCCTATAAATCACCGACGCTTTTCCCAACGATTGATATTAAAAACAATGGTACGACCTACATGTCAGCAGGTTTTGACCCATTTACACCAAGTAACAGATTAAATTATACGACGTTTCAGTTGACTGATAATATTCGTTTTTATAGTGGAAAAACTACTTATACGTTAGGCGCGAGTTTTGAGCGTTTTAAGTCGAATAATATGTTTTTCCCCGGTTCTCATGGCGTTTATACGTTTGAATCGTTGGCAGATTTTTACGCAGCAGCAGACGCATTTAAGTCGAATCCTTCGACGATACCGAATATTTCGGCTTCTACCAGATTTCAATATCGGTATTCTGCTTTGCCGGGTGGCGCAGAGCCTTTGCAAGTCTTGGGCGTGAATACGTTTGCACTTTACGCGCAAGAAGAAATGCAGGTAACGAAAAATTTTAATTTTACGGTTGGTTTGCGGGCAAATATTGTTACAATGGATAATACAGCCTTGACCAATAGATATACCGCAGATTATGCATTCAAAGACCCGAATAATGCTAATGCGCCGATTCAAGTGAATACAGGAGTGATGCCTGCAACGCAAATTTTAATGGAGCCGCGTTTAGGCTTCAATTATGACCTTCATGGCGATAAATCGTTAGTCATTCGGGGTGGTTCAGGGGTGTTTACAGGTCGTCCGCCTTTCGTTTGGTTGTCGAATCAGATTGGCAATAATGGTGTTTTGACAGGTTTGATAGATGTACAAGCGAAATCATTGGTTAATTCATCGGGTGCAACGGTCAATATTTTTACGAATGATCCTTCCGTGTTTAAACCTGCGAATCCAACGATTCCTGCGTCTTTCGATTTGGCGGTTACAGACCCTAATTACAAATTTCCACAAATTTGGAAAACCAATTTAGCCATTGACCATAATTTACCCAATGGTTTTATGTTGAGTTTGGAAGGGATGTATAATGAAAATATTAATGCACTCGTTTATAATAATTATAATTTAGAACCTGCCTCTAATAATCCAATTAGTTTTGCGGGACCCGATAAAAGACCTCGTTTTGGCGCATCGGGTCAAACAGGGGCTGCGGCAACGAATGCCATTCGGGTACAGGATAATGTAGCAAATGTTATTGTAATGCGTTCTGTGAGTCAAGGGTATAATTACGCCTTAACAGCGAAAATTGAAAAGAAATTGACTCAAAATTGGGGTGGTATGTTGGCTTATACGCGTCAACAAACCAAAGATTTGATGACAGGCGGTTCGGTTGCCTCTATTACGGGGGTTGCACAAGTCAATGGTGTCAATAATTTGCCATTAAGCACTTCTGATTTTGATTTGCCACATCGTGTGATTGGTTATGCAAGTTATCGTTTTGATTATGGCAAAGAAAAGACTTTTGGCGGTGGTTTGACCTTGACTTTTGGGGTTGAAGCCTTGAAAAGTGGTCGTTATTCTTATACCGTTGGCGGTGATTTGAATGGTGACGGGATTAACAACAACGATTTAATGTTTGTACCAAACGCTGCAAGCGATATAATATTTGTTCCAAACCGTGTTACAACAACAAATGTTATTTACACGCCTGCGGAACAAGCGGCTGCGTTTGAAAGTTTCATCAATCAAGATAAATATTTGGCTCTTAAACGCGGTCAATACACAGAGCGCAATGCAGGTTTATTACCTTGGTTAACGTCTTTTGATTTTTCGGCGATTAAAGATTTCAATGTAAATGTCGCTGGCAAGAAAAACACCTTGCAAGTGCGGATGGATGTATTGAATTTTGGCAATTTGTTGAACAAAAATTGGGGTGTAGGCAATCGTTTAGTAGCTTCTCAACCTTTAGTTTTTGCTGGTTTAGCGGCGGATGGCAAAACGCCAACGTATCGTTTGAATACGCAAAGTGTTACAAATCCAGACGGTAGTGCTTCCACTTTTTTGTTACGCGATACCTATGTGAATCGGAATAGCATTGGCGATGTATGGGTCATGCAATTTGGAGTAAGATATATATTCAACTAATTTTTAATATTTAAACCGAACTGGTTTTAAAACCAGTTCGGTTTTGTAAATACATTGTTTTTTATGAAAATCTTTCAAAAATCAATCCTATTGGGTGCGGCTGTTGTGATAGCGGCTTCCGTTTGGAGTTGCGGAACAGATGCATATTTGCCTTCGCCTGAAATCGCACGACTTAAATTTTTTCATGGTGTATCCGATTTAGCTACTGCATCTTTAAATTTAGATGGGGTGCGTTTAGGTTTTGGCAGCACGGCGATACAAGATACGTTTCGATACAAAGCAACCTATCCAAAAGTTGTTGTCAATTTAGCGGTGGATTCTGCTTACATGAGTGTTCCCGTTGGGGCGCGTAAGGTGAAAATCACGGCTGCCAATGGCACGACTTTGTTAAACGAATCGACTGTAACCGTTGAAAAAGGCAATAGTTACAGCGTTTTTGCCACCGATACGGCGGGAAAAGTGGGTACAGTGGTTTTACAAGATGTGATTCCTGCGCAAAAATACAATACGGCGATTGTTCGCGTGTTAAATTTGATTGTAAATCAACCTTCTGTGGATGTATCGTTTAGCAGTGGCGGATTTACGTTGCCTGCGGTGGCGAACAAAACAGGTTCTGCGTTTACCGATATTAAAATTGATACGGCGGCTCAAAAAATCAATTTGAGAGTATTGAAAGGCGGTACAACAACCAGTATGTTGTCGTTAAGTGCGCAAGCATTGGTTTCTGGACGCGCTTATACCTTGGTTTTGACGGGAATTGCGGATAGCACAGGTACGAAAGCAGTGGCAGGTACTTGGATGCCTCATGCTCGATAATGAATTTTAAATATTCAAAATAAGATAAAAAGGTGCAGGTTTGAACTCAAACTTGCGCCTTTTGTTATAAATAATTGCTACTTTTGTACGAAAATACAACCTTTAAAAATGGAGCATCTCATCGAAACATGGACGATTTTGCAAACGGAAATGGCAAAACAAGTCCTTATTCCCCAAAAAAGAACGGATTTTCAACCCAATGACCTCATTTTGACCCTTGATATTCAATATGAAGGCGATAAAGCGTATATTGCAGGAGATGTTCAGAGGCAAAACGGAACCTCAGAAGGCATTTTTTTAAAACAAGATGTGGTAACAGAAGCCTATGTACCCCAATTTTTCGCTTTTCGAGAAGGACCTCTTTTAAAACGATTCGTCGAATCTTGGATGATGCACACGGGTTTGAAACCAGATGTCGTACTAATTGATGGGCATGGAACGGCGCATCCGCGTCAATTGGGGGTAGCTTGTTGGTTAGGTGTGATGATGGATTTGCCTACTGTTGGTTGTGCAAAAGATACGTTAGTGCGTTATGAAGGCACTTTGGCGGAAGCAAAAGAGAGCATTTTGCCTATTTTGAATGCCAAGGGCGATACGATTGGACATTTATTGCGCACGCAGCAAGGCGTAAAACCCAATTTTGTCAGTTCGGGACACCGCATTCATCAAATGAGTGCGATTGATTTGGTTAAAAACATCGGCGGTAAATATCGTATTCCAGAAACCTTGCGTCGAGCTGATATGGCAGCGCGATTTTTTCAAAAAATGGAAAAATCGGGTCTCCTCATTCCCCATAAACTCAATATTGATGGGAATGATTTTAAATTACTCATGTTACACAGTGCTTTTCGAGGACAAAATATTGTTCTGTAAAAAGGGTATGTTTCGGAAACCTTGAAGGTTTCCGAAACATATTCACTCACCGTTTTTAGGACAAAACAAGATTCCATTAAAAAAAAAATCAACATATATAGCTTTCTATATGTTTTCAATTATCTTTACGACGATATTTTGATATTTACGTTTAATTTTTTCATAAAAAATTAATTATCAATTACTTGTAACGTTTATGAAAAAGATTTTAGTTGCCAATCGGGGCGAAATTGCGTTGCGCGTGATGCGCACTGCCCGCAAAATGGGTATTAAAACGGTGGCGGTTTATTCGGAAGCAGACCGTAACGCGCCTCATGTGCGCTTTGCAGATGAAGCCGTTTGTCTCGGACCTGCGCCTTCTGCCCAATCTTATTTGTTGGGGCATAAGATTATTGAAGCCGCAAAACGGTTAAATGTGGATGGAATCCATCCCGGATATGGTTTTTTGAGTGAAAATGCAGGATTTTCAAGGGCTGTTTCGGAGGCGGGTATGACTTTTATTGGACCCGCGCCTGAGTCGATTGAGGTCATGGGCAGTAAATTGGCGGCTAAAAATGCGGTTTTGAAATATAAAATTCCGATGGTTCCGGGCGTACAAGAAGCGATTACGGATGTTACGGCGGCGCGAAACGTGGCGAATGAGATTGGTTATCCGATTTTGATAAAAGCGTCTGCGGGCGGCGGCGGGAAAGGCATGCGGATTGTGGAACATGATGGCGAATTTATCGAACAAATGAATCGCGCTGTGAGTGAGGCGATTTCGGCATTTGGAGACGGTGCTGTTTTCATTGAAAAATACGTTGGTTCGCCGCGACACATTGAAATTCAAGTACTTGCAGATAATTTTGGCAATACCGTTTATCTTTTTGAACGCGAATGTAGCATTCAACGGCGGCATCAAAAATTGGTGGAAGAAGCTCCAAGTTGCATTTTGACCCCTGAAACCCGAGAAGCGATGGGCAAAGATGCTGTCAAAGTGGCAAAAGCCTGTCAATATTCGGGTGCGGGAACGGTTGAATTTTTGTTGGATGAAAAGTTGAATTATTATTTTTTGGAAATGAATACGCGGTTGCAAGTCGAACATCCTGTGTCGGAATGGATTACGGGGTTGGATTTGGTCGAGCAACAAATCCGAGTGGCGCGGAATGAAAAATTGGCTTTCAAACAAAAAGATTTAAAAATCAAGGGACATGCCATCGAATTGCGGATTTGCGCGGAAGACCCGATGAATAATTTCTTGCCGAGTGTTGGCACGTTGACGAAATATCGCCCACCTTATAATATGCCGAATGTTCGAGTGGATGACGGTTATGAAGAAGGCATGGATATTCCGATTTTTTATGACCCAATGATTGCGAAATTGATAGCTTGGGGCGAAAATCGGGCGGAAGCCATTCAAAAATTAATAGAAGCGATTGATGCGTTTACGATAGAAGGCGTTTCGACCACGTTGCCTTTTGGAAAATTTGTTTTAGAACATCCTGCATTTGTTGGCGGTCAATTCGATACTCATTTTGTAAAACATTATTTCACGCCTGAGCAATTGCAGGATGAAACCGAAGCCGAAATTGCGGCAGCTTTATCTGTGAAATTGCATTTAGAGCATAAAAAAAGGTTGCAAGTGCCGAATGTAAGTGATTCTGCTTGGCGAAAAGCACGCATTTAAGCTACGACTTTACTATCTTTGCGGCTCATAAGCGCGTATCAGCGGGTACGCGCTTTTTTTTTGAACTTCTTAATTATTATTAAACAAAGATGCAACATTTCACGTCTGTTCACGATGTCGAAAACCCTGCGACATTGCTTCAAGACGCGCTGATGATGAAGCGCAACCCATTGAAATTCAAAAAGTTAGGCAAGGATAAAACCTTAGGCATGCTTTTTTTCAATCCTTCTCTGCGTACCCGCATGAGTACCGAAAAAGCGGCTTTGAATTTAGGCATGCAGGTTATTTCGCTCAATGCTTCCGAAGGTTGGAAGCTCGAAATGACGGAAGGCGTGGTGATGAATGGCGATAAAGCAGAACATATTATAGAAGCGGCAGGAGTGATTTCCCAATATTGTGATATTTTGGGGGTGCGCTCTTTCCCGACTTTGACCGATAGGGCGAGCGATTATAGGGATGATGTCATTTCTAAATTCAAAAAATATGCGAAAGTTCCCGTTGTGAGTTTGGAAGGTTCGATGGTGCATCCGTTACAATCGCTTGCCGATTGGTTGACGATTGAAACGTTGAAAACGAAAAAACGTCCGAAAGTGGTTTTAACTTGGGCTCCGCATCCGAAAGCGTTGCCACAAGCGGTTCCCAATTCTTTCGTCGAGTGGATGAAGCAAGCGGAGGTGGATTTGGTCATTACCCATCCAAAAGGTTATGAATTATCCACTCAATTTACAGACGGTGTGACGATAGAATATAATCAAAATCAAGCGTTTAAAGATGCAGATTTTATTTATGCGAAAAATTGGTCTGCGTATGAGCCATATGGACAGATTTTAAATATGGATCCGAATTGGACGATTTCACCCGAAAAAATGGCTTTAACCGATAATGGAAAATTCATGCACTGCCTGCCAGTGCGCCGTAATCAGATTGTTATGGATGCGGTGATTGATAGTCCGAATAGCATTGTGTTGGAACAAGCCAATAATCGCACTTTTGCGGCAATGGCAGTTTTGAAAAATTTATTGCGCTAATTGGAATGGCAAAACGCTTTGGACAATTTTTGAAATAGGATGCTGATGATTGGAAGGATTACAAGGATGTTTTCACTCATGTTACGCAGTTCTATTTTAGAAGGCAAATATAATTTCGTTTTCTGAGTGAATATGTTTCGGAAACCTTGAAGGTTTCCGAAACATACCCTTTTTACAGAACAATATTTTGCCCTCGAAAAGCACTGCGTAACATGAGGTTTTCAGTTGAAAAACGCAAAGGAGCAATCCAAATATCCTTGTAATCCTTCCAATCATCAGCATCCTATTTCAAAAATTTTTCCAAAGCGGAAACGACTGATTTCCCGACTACGCATCCTTTT